>JAYTFQ010000157.1:0-5006 GCA_043734225.1 Anaerolineales bacterium
AATCGGCACTGAATTGCCGTCGACTTGCCATACGGACGCTCCTTCCTTGAACAGTGTATCTTCTCTTAGCACTCTGTCCAAGTTTAGGGGCGCACTACACCCATACTCCCATACCCCCACACTCCCACACTCAAACACCATGTTTAGCGACCTGCCGCGCCTGCCTCTCGCCCACCTGCCTACGCCGTTGGAAGCGATGCCGCGCCTGAGCGAGGCGCTGGGCGGACCGCGGCTATGGATTAAGCGCGACGACCTGACCGGCCTGGCCACCGGCGGCAACAAGACGCGCAAACTGGAATTCTTGATGACCGAGGCGCTGGCGCAGGAGGCCGACACCGTCATCACCACCGGCGCGCCGCAGTCCAATCACTGCCGGCAGACGGCCGCGGCCGCCGCTCGCTATGGTCTTAACTGTGTGCTGGTACTGACCGGCGACGACCCGGGCGAGGTGACCGGCAACATTCTGTTGGACCACTTGTTTGGCGCCCGGCTGGTCTTCACGGGTGAACGCGGGCGCGAGGCGGTTATGGACGAAATCGCCGAGGCGGAACGCTCGACCAAACGCACGCCCTACCTCATCCCGGTCGGCGGCTCGGTGCCACTGGGGGCAACGGCCTATGCGCTGGCCATGACTGAGCTGCAGGCCCAGATGGAAGCGGGCCGGCCAGCGCTTTGGTCGCATCGTGTTTGCTTCCGGTTCCGGCGGCACGCAGGCCGGTCTGCTGGCCGGCGCCAGCCTGACCGGCTTTCGCGGCGAAATCCTGGGGATCAGCATCAGCCAGCCGGCGGAGGACATGCAGCGCACCGTCGCCGGCCTGGCGACTGGGATCATGGATTTACTGGGCCAGCCGCGCGCATTTCGCCCGGAAGAGGTACACATCAACAGCGGCTTCCAGGGCGAAGGCTACGCCAAGGTGGGCGGCGCGGAGCGCGATTCGATTATTTGCCCAATATGAGGGGGTGCTGCTCGACCCGGTGTATAGCGGCCGCGCCGCCGCCGGCCTGATTGGCCTCATCCGCCAGGGCGTTATCCGGCGCGACGAGCACGTGCTGTTCTGGCACACCGGCGGCACCACCGGCCTATTCGCGTTTGGCGGCCAGTTGACCGATTAGTTGGTCTGCGTTTGCTGAGCGGCTTTGCTTTGGCCCAGCGCATCGGCCTGGATGAAGCCCAGCGCGGCGGTGTAGCCGAACCCCAGGGCATAGAGGAAGATAACGGGCGCCAGCCCGCGCGCCAGCTCCAGGGCCAGCATGGCGGTCACGAAGGCGTAGAAGGCCAGGAAAGTTTCGCCCCAGGTCGTCCAATCCAGCGGCAGGCCATACGATTTGACGTCGCTGCCGCCCGGCGGCGGCTTGGGCGTGCGCTCAAACACATTGGTGGTGCCCAGAAAGGCATCCCAGATGGCGGCCAGGTTCGTCAGCGCCAGCCCCACGCCAACAAGAATCCACAGCGGATAATACGGCAGGCGCTTATACCAATCCTTGCGCAGGACCAACTGCGAGACAATAGCCATGATCGGCGGACCAAAACCCGCCAACTGCATCAACTCCCAGCGCATGGGACTCTGGCCATGATCCAGCAGCACCACCGGCAGGCTCAACAGCAGCGAGATGACCACCAGCGCGTGGCCTAAGTAGCCCGACAGGTGAATGTAGCCCTGTAGCTTGCGGAAGAACGAGATACGCGCGGTGAAGAGCTGTTTGTTGACTTTGCGCAGCACCTGCACCGAACCCTTGGCCCAGCGGAATTGCTGGCGCTTGAAGGCCAGCATGGTGGTGGGCAGCTCGGCCGGCGAAGCCAACTGCGGCAGATAGATCAGCTTCCAGCCGCGCAGTTGGGCGCGGTACGACAAATCCAGGTCTTCGGCCAGCGTGTCGCCCTGCCAGCCGCCCGAGTCGTCAATGGCGCTGCGGCGCCACACCCCGGCGCTGCCATTGAAGTTCATGAGCAAGCCCATGGCGCAGCTGGCCGGCTGCTGAACACCAAAATAGCTGTCTAGCTGCAGGGCCAACCCGTGGGTCAGCGGGTCCTGGTCCCAGTTAAGGTGCTCCCAGCGCGACTCGACGATGGCCACCCGCGGATCGCGGGCAAATTCCGGGATGGTGCGGCGCAAAAAATCCACTGGCGGCACAAAATCGGCGTCGAAGATGGCCACGAATTCCGCGCTGTTGACTTCCAGCCCGGCCGCCAGGGCGCCGGCCTTGTAGCCGCCGCGATTGGTGCGATGCAAATAGGTAATGGCGTGGCCGCGCGCCCGATGATAGGCCACCCGGGCGCGGGCGATGCCGGCGGTGTCATCGGTCGAATCGTCCAGCACCTGGATCGTGAGGCGGTCGAGTGGATAATCGAGCGCGACCACCACATCGATCAGCCGCTCGACCACGTAGCGCTCGTTATAGAGCGGCAACTGCACCAGCACGGTGGGCCAATCTGTCAGGCTGGGGGCCGGAAGCTTTTTCTGGCGGCCCGGCCACGGCACGCGATCAACCAGGGCGACGATGGTGTACAGCCAGATGTTCAGGCCGAAAATCGTCATGCCCAACAGCGAGATTGCGTAAAACCAGCTCAACAGCGCGGCCATATTCACTTTCGGCGCCTAGATCGTGATGTCCAGCAGCTCAAAAACGGGGACGGGCTGGACGCGATTTTTGACGTGCAAGGGCTCCAGGGGATTGACGCGAACAATGTCTTTGACCCGCTCATAGAACTTGTCACTAATAAAAACCTTGCCCGGCTGCCCGTTTTCCTGAAGCCGTTTAGCGGTATTAACCGTGTCGCCAATGATGGTGTAGTCCAACCGATCCTGGGTCCCGACCAATCCTACCACGGCTTCTCCGAGGTGGACGGCGATGCGGAACGAGAGCCGGAACTGCGGTTCCATAACTTTATGCAACTCATAAATATCGTCGCGCATGTGCAGGGCGGCCCGCAGCGCGCGCACGGGGTGGTCGGGCTGGTCGTCGGGCGCGTTAAAGAAGGCCATGACGGCATCTCCAACGTATTTGTCGACGGTGGCCTCTTGCAGCAGCATGGCTTCAGCCGCGGTGCCCACGTAGCGGTTCAGCACCTTGAACAGCACTTCCGGGTCCATCGTCTCGCTGAACGAGGTGAAGCCCTGGATGTCGGCGAAGATGATGCTGACTTCCTTGCGCGTTCCGCCCAAGGCCAGGGTCTCGGGGTTCAGGCGGTTGATGACCGCCGGCGGCACCATGCGTTTGAAGACTTCATACTTGCTCTGCAGCCGCTTCTTTTCAGTCAGGTCATCCAGCACAATGGCCAGGCCCTGGCTGGTTTGGGTGCCATCCTTAAGCGGCGCCACGTTCAGGGTCCAGTCGGCCACGCTGTGATCGGCCAGAATGGCGCGCAGCTCGTGGCCCACCACCGCGTGCCGGTCGAGCTTTACTTGAGCGAGCATGGCGGTGGACGACTCATCCAGCCCAGGCAGCGCCAGAAGCAACGGCTGGCCCACCAACTGGCTGGCGGTGCTGTCCAAAATCACCTCGGCCGAGCGGTTGCACAGCGTGATCAGGTCTTCGGCATCGGTGGTAATCACGCCGGAGGCAATGGAGGCAAAGACGTTGTCGAGCAGATTCTTCAACTCGGTCACTTGCTGAAACTGACGCGCATTCTCGATGGCGATGGCGGCCTGATTGGCAAAGGCAGCCAGCAAGTCGCGCTCGCGTTCGGTGAACAGCCCGGTGTGAATGCGATTGTCCACATAGATGACGCCGGTGACGCGGCCCTTGAACTTGAGCGGCACGCACACAATCGAGCGCAGGTTGTAGCCCACCACGCTTTCCTGGGCCGAAAAGCGCGGGTCGGCCTGGGCGTTGGTGGTGACGATTGGTTCGCCGTTCTCGGCCACGCGGGTGAGCACGGTGCGGCTCACCTGAAAGGCGGTATTGTCCAGCGTCTCGCGCTCCACATTGCGGGCGATGCGGAATTGGAGCACGCCGCGCTCGTCCTTGAGCATAAGAAAGCCACGTTCGGCGCCCGTCAGCCGGATGATGGTATCCATCACCTCGTTGAGCACCGAGCTGAGATCCAGCGATGAATTGATGACAGTGGCGGTATCGGCCAGGGCGCGCAGCCGGGCATTTTCGGCATCGAGGGCGGCCACCTGCGGCGACAGTTTTTCCAGGTTGTCGCGCAGTCCGGCCAGGCCGTCCATGATGCCGGGCGGAAAGCTCAGACCGGCCCGCGAGAGGACGTCTTTCTGGCTGCCGAGCAGCAACTTAACGTCGCCCGCCAACTTGCCCATGTCGCCAATTTGCTTGGCAATTGAAGGCGTGCCACTCGGCATAACCGAAAAAAACCTCCCAACCAATTAAGGAACGCGATGGTGGCGGCGCAGGAGCCACCCTGCTCACCTAGTGGAGCGGCGAAATTATACGTCATCCATAGGGCTTTAGCAAAGAACGCCGGGTTGGAGCCGGGTTAGAGCCAATACGGTTTAGATAAGCCTGAGTGCGGGTTGTATTACTCGCTCTAATCCGCACCCTGGCAGTTTGCTGAAGTTTGGCATGGTCCCGCTAAAAAGCGGTCCGTCTTTGTCCGGGTTAACGGGACAATTCTCGGGATCAGGATAAATGCCAGGGCGCGGATTAGAGCTCGTCATTTACCCCATCCTTCGCCTTAACTGAACCGTATTGGGGTTAGAGCGCGGTCAGTCGTCAGCATGGCGTCATTCGCGTCATCAGCGTCATTCGCGTCATGGGCGATCCGACCACTCGTGAGGGTAGTGGGATTTATGTTTTGGCCGCCACGACCACGCGCGTGGGCGGCGTCACAGGCTTCTTAAGTATCATGGGGGAGCGGTCGCAGGACGACGGCTAGCGACTGGGCAGGCAAACTGAACGGGCCAGAGCGTGGAAGTACCATCTTCTGAGTATAGCGATTGTTTGTTCTAGGCGTCAAGCGGCAATTTGTGGCGTTTGGGGACGGAAAGCCGGTCTTTCATGCCGAGACACCGGTCAGGCGTGCAAGGCCCGCCAGCGCGCCACAA
>JAYTFQ010000158.1:0-5462 GCA_043734225.1 Anaerolineales bacterium
CTGTGGCGCGACGTGCCGGCCGGCTTTGAAGAGGCCGTGCGCGACTTTCTGGACTACCTGCCGCACCGCCTGGACGAGTACGAGGCGCTGCTGTCCAACAACCCCATCTGGCTCGACCGCACCAAGAACGTGGGCGTCATCGACGGCGAGCAGGCCCTGCGCTGGGCGCTGACTGGCCCATCCCTGCGCGGCTCGGGCGTCAACTTCGACATCCGCAAGGCCATGCCTTATTCCGGCTACGAGCAGTACGATTTTGAAGTGCCGCTGGCTTACAATGGCGACGTCTACGACCGCTACCTGGTGCGCATGCTGGAGTTCCGCCAGTCGCTGCGCATTGTGGAGCAGGCCCTGAAGCGGCTGCCCAAGGGCCCGGTGATGACCGCCAACCGCAAGATAGCCGCGCCGCCGCGCTCCGAGCTGGGGCACAGCATGGAAGCCGTCATTCACCACTTCAAGCTGTGGACCGAGGGCTTCAATGCGCCCAAGGGCGAGGTGTACGTGCCGACCGAGTCGCCGCGCGGCGAATTGGGCATATTCCTGGTGGGCGATGGCGGCCCCAAGCCGCGCCGGGTGGGCGTGCGCGCGCCGTCCTTTGTGAACCTGCAGGCGCTGCCGGTGCTGTCCAAGAACCATTTCGTCGCCGATGTGGTCGGCATCATCGGCAGCATCGATATCGTGTTGGGCGACGTCGATCGGTAAGGCAGGCTTATGTTAGCTGACAAATACGCAGCTCAGATTGCCACTATCCTGGCCAAATATCCGCCTGCGCAGAAGCGCTCGGCGGTGATGCCGCTGTTGTACATGGCGCAGAGCGAGTATGGTTACATCAACCCTTCGGCCCTGGTGGAAGTGGCCGATCTGACCGACTTGTCGCCCACCGAAGTGGCCAGCGTGGTCGGCTTCTACACGCTCTACAGCGATGCCAGCTTTGGCAAGCGCCGGATGCAGATTTGCACCGACCTGCCCTGCGCGCTGCGCGGCGCCGAGGCCTTCGCGGCTGAGGTGTGCACGAAGGCCGGCGTCAAGCTGGGCGAGATCACTAAGGACGGCGAGTTCATGGTGGAGGCCGTTATGTGCCTGGCCGGCTGCAATCACGCGCCCATGTTCCAGGTGCAGGATGCCGGCGGCATTCACTATCACGAGAGTCCCTCCATCGACCAGCCGCTGACCGCCGATCAGGCGCTGGCGATCATGGACGAATATAAGCGTTCTGGAAAGAGTAGCTGACATGGCCGAGCCGGAATACATTCTGCTGCGCCATCGCAATATCGCCGACCTGCACAAGCTGGACGTCTACCGCCAGAACGGCGGCTACGAGGCCTTTAAGAAGGTCGTCACCACCCAGACGCCGCAGCAGGTCATTGATGAGATCAAGGCTTCTGGCCTGCGCGGCCGCGGCGGCGCCGGTTTTCCCACCGGTCTCAAGTGGAGCTTCCTGACCAAGGGCGTCTACCCGCGCTATCTCACCGTCAACTCGGACGAATCCGAGCCGGGCACCTTCAAAGACCGCGAGATCATGGAGAAAAACCCCCACCAGTTCCTGGAAGGGGTCATGATCGCCACTTACGCCGCCGAAGCCAATGTGGCCTACAACTACATGCGCGGCGAGTTCTGGGACATTGCCGTGCGCCTGGACCGGGTGCTGGATGAGCTGCGCCAGGCCGGGCTGCTGGGCCAGAACCTGTTCGGCACCCAATACTCGCTCGACATTCACAATCACCTCGGCGCCGGCGCCTACATCTGCGGCGAGGAGAGCGCCCTGCTGGAGTCAATTGAAGGCAAGCTCGGCCAGCCGCGCCTGAAGCCGCCGTTCCCGGCCGATAAGGGCCTGTACCAGAAGCCGACCGTGGTCAACAACACCGAGACCCTCACCAACGTGCCCATGATCATTGCCCGCGGCGCGGCCTGGTACAAGACCGTCGGCACTGAAAAGAGCCCCGGCCCCAAGATTTTCTGCCTGTCGGGCAACGTCGTTCGCCCCGGCAACTATGAGCTGCCGCTGGGCACCACCTTCCGCCACCTGATCTATGAGTTGGGCGGCGGCGTGCCGGGCGAGAAGAAGATCAAGGCCATCCTCACCGCCGGCGCTTCGTCGTCGGTGCTGATGGGCAGTGACGAGATCCTCGACACGCCCATGGACTACGAGTCCATCGCCGCCAAGGGCGGCGCGCTGGGCTCGGCTTCCATCATCGTCATCGACGAGACGGTGGACATGGCCTGGCTGACCCTCAAGACCTCGCGCTTCTTCAAGCACGAGTCGTGCGGCAAATGCACCCCCTGCCGCGAGGGCACCTATTGGATGCTCAACATCCTGGAGCGGATGAACAAGGGCCAGGGCGTGCTGGCCGATGTCGACCTGCTCCAGAACGTCGCCAGCAGCATTGGCGGCAAGTGCCTGTGCCCGCTGGGCGATTTTGCCGCCACGCCGGTGCTCACCAGCCTCAAGCAGTTCCGCGCCGATTTTGAAGCGCACGCCAAAGACAAGAAGCCCGCGGCCCCAGCCGGCCGCGCCGCAGCCCGGCCCGCGCCGGCTGCCAAACCAGCGGCGGCCAAAGCGGTTGCCAAGGCTCCGGCTGCTGCAGATTGAATGTAATTCGGCTGGCGTACTTGCCCGATTGGCCTGGCTTGAGCGTATAGGATTAGCTGTGAAATGCTGACTGCTAACGACTTCAAGATACTGATCGAGCCGGATGAAGAAGATGGCGGCTATGTTGTCACCTGCCCCTCTTTACCCGGCTGCTATTCCCAGGGGGAAACCCTGGATGAATCGCTCGCCAATATTCGCGAGGCGATAGAACTGTGCCTTGAGGACCTGGCTGAACTTGGCCAGCCCGTGCCTGATACGACAAAGACTTTGATGGGCTCAATTGTCATTATGCGCTGATGCCCAAACAGCCGGTTGTCTCTGGGCGTGTGGCTGTCGAGGCATTCAAGAAGATTGGTTATCAAGTCGTACGGCAGAAGGGCAGCCATATCCGTTTGCGGGACGTGGCTAACGAAAAACATGGACCTTGACGGTGCCGGACCACAAGGCGCTGAAAGCAGGCTTGTTGAGAAGATTGATCCGTGATGCCGATTTGACGGTGGCAGAGTTTGAGAAACTGTTAAAATGACCGACTTGACCCAGCCATCAATTAATGTCCGACCCGACGCAACGTGGTTGCGACGAGAGTGAGTCTCATGCCAGACACGGTTACACTGACCATTGATGGCGCTTCGGTCTCGGTCCCCAAGGGGACTCTGATCGTCGATGCCGCCAAAACGATCGACAACAACATCCCCGTCTTCTGCTACCACCCCAAGCTGAAGCCGGTCGGCATGTGCCGCATGTGCCTGGTGGAGATCGGCCGCCCGCAGCGCGATCGCGCCACCGGCCAGCCGGTGTTGGACGAGCACGGCAACCCCAAGATCGCCTTTGGGCCCAAGCTCGAAACCGCCTGCACCACCCCGGTGGAACCCGGCATGGTGGTGGTCGGCGCGTCAGCCAAGGTGACGGAAGCCCGCGACGACATTCTGGAGTTCCTGCTCACCTCGCACCCGCTGGATTGCCCCATCTGCGACAAGGGCGGCGAGTGCCCGCTGCAAAACCTGACCATTGCCTTTGGCCCCGGCCATAGCCGCTTTAACTACGACGAGAAGTTTCATCTGGCCAAGCACGTGCCGCTGGGCGACCTGATCTTCCTGGACCGCGAGCGCTGCATCCAGTGCGCGCGCTGCACCCGCTTTCAGGATGAGGTGGTCGATGATCCCGTCATCGGCTTCTACGAGCGCGGCCGGCACCTGGAGATCGTCACTTTCTCCGAGCCCGGCTTCGACTCTAAGTTCTCCGGCAACACCACCGACATCTGCCCGGTGGGCGCCCTGACCACCGCCGATTTCCGCTTTGCCGCCCGGCCGTGGGAGCTGAACAGCTCCGCCTCCATTTGCTCGCACTGCCCCGTGGGCTGCAACCTGACCCTCAACACCCGCCGCGAAGCCGCCTCGGGCGGCGAGACCGTCATCAAGCGCATCATGCCGCGCCAGAACGAGCAGGTCAACGAGATTTGGATCTGCGACAAAGGCCGCTTTGGCCACGGCGCGGCCCTCAGCCCGGACCGGCTCAAGCAGCCGCTGGTGCGCCAGGGCGGCGAGTTGAAGGAAGCCACCTGGGACCAGGCCTTCGCCGCCATCGCCGAGAAGTTCAAGGCCGCCGGCGCCGGCCTGGGTGCCATGCTCGGCGACCGGCTCTCAAACGAAGACCTGTATGCCATTCGCAAGGTAGTCACCGCCCAGGGCGGGCCAGTGGCCTTGAACTCACAAATGGGCGGCGGCGACCTGGTGCAGTTGCTGGGCGTCGGCGCCGGAACCAATTTCTCGGCCATGGGCGCCGGCACCGCCATCCTGGTGGTGGCCTCGGACCTGGAAGAGGAAGCCCCCATCTGGTGGCTGCGCGTGAAGCAGGCCGCCGAGCGCGGCGCCACCCTGATCGTGGCCAACGGCCGCCACACCAAGACCGACCGCCACGATCCAGCCTATGCTGGATCGCACTACAGCCTGCGCTATCGCTACGGCGACGAAGTCGGCACCGTGTTGGGCATGCTGGTCAATGGCTCCAGCGAAGCCGCCGATGCCTTTGCCCGCGCCGAAAATGCCGTCATCCTGTATGGCCACGAAGGCCTCGACCTGGCCGGTTCCACCGCCCTGGCGCAGGCCTGCGCCAATTTGCTCATTACCACGCAGCACTACGGCAAGGCCAACAATGGCCTGATCGCTGTTTGGCCGCGCGCCAACACCATGGGCGCCTGGGACATGGGCGTCACGCCGCGCGATCTTCGCCAGCTAATGCCCGATATCCGCGCCACCTGGATTGCCGGCGCCGACCCGGTGGGCGATGGTCTCACCAGCGCCGCCGACCTGCGCCGGCTGGGCTTTGTGGTGGTGCAGGAGCTGTTCCTCACCGAGACCGCCCAGGCCGCCGATGTGGTCTTGCCGGCCGCGGCCTGGACCGAGCGCGAGGGCACCTTCACCAACGGCGAGCGCCGCGTGCAGCGCTTCTATCCCGGCAACACCCCCAAGGGCCGCCCGGATTATGAGCTGGCGGCCGAGATCGGCCAGCGCCTGGGCGTGAGCCTGCCCAAGTTCGCCGGGCAGGCGATGCTGGAAATTTCCAAGAATGTGCCGGCCTATGCCGGTGTGAATTACCAACTGTTGGCCCAGGTGGTGGAGCAGTGGCCGGACGTGGGCGGGCGCGACCTGTACTACGGCGGCACCTCCTACACCAACAGCCAGGGCCTGGGCATCCAGTTGGCCTCCGGCGCCGAGCGCGGCGAGGCCGTGGCCGCCCACAGCATCCAACCCGGCGCCCATGCCGAAACTAGCGGCCTGACCCTGGTGCCCACCACAATTCTCTACGACCGCGGCACGGTCTTTGTCCGCTCGCTGGTGATGGCGCCGCGCATCCCGCATCCTTATCTGGAGCTCAA
>JAYTFQ010000159.1:0-6170 GCA_043734225.1 Anaerolineales bacterium
CATAAGCGTTAACTTAACAGGTCGCCGACCGCAATTGACGCAGATGGCGGCGATGGGGCTGCCGCCAATCGCGCCTGCAAGGCGCTCCTACAATTAACAGCCGGGCCGGTATCATGTAGCGATCCCGCTGGGCATTTCAAGCGCCTTAGACATTGAACAAGCCTGACCGCGGTTAAGTTAGCGCCTATGGGCCTGAGGGGTGAGGCGGCCCGGATGGCGATAACTCGCCCAAAACTGAAATGCTCCCTTGCCGCTGCTGCGCTTGACGCCCCGTCCTCGCCTGACTAGAATGTCCCCGAGCGCTGAGGCTCGCGCGGCCAGGCAGACTGCGGCCCTTCGCCATTTGGAACGGGCTGATCGCTTCTACCGTGGACGGTCGTCCGGGTAGGAGCTTTTTTATTGCCCAGGTTCGCGCGCCACACCCGGCGTGAGAAAGATGGTTCCCGATGACCCTTGATGT
This sequence comes from Anaerolineales bacterium, assembly GCA_043734225.1. Lineage (GTDB taxonomy): Bacteria > Chloroflexota > Anaerolineae > Anaerolineales > UBA6663 > JAYTFQ01. The sequence goes on from JAYTFQ010000159.1 coordinate 461, forward strand.
TTCCCGTGTTCAGCAAGCGGCCGCCACCATCCGCCAGAATGTGGGGCGCGTCATCGTCGGCGACGCGCGCGCCGTCGATCTGCTGCTGGTGGCGCTGCTGGTCGAAGGCCACGTGCTGCTGGAAGATGTGCCCGGCATAGGCAAGACCACGCTGGCCAAGGCGCTGGCGCGCTCGCTGGGCGCCTCTTTCCACCGCATCCAGTTCACGCCCGACCTGATGCCGGGCGACATCACCGGCGTCAGCATCTTCAATCCCAAAACCGATCAATTCGATTATCGGCCCGGCCCGCTGTTCGCCAACGTCATGCTGGCCGACGAGATCAACCGCGCCACCCCGCGGGCGCAGTCGGCGCTGCTCGAAGCCATGGAGGAGCGGCAGGTGACCGTGGACGGCGTCACCTATCCGCTGCCGCGGCCGTTCATCGTGCTGGCCACCCAGAACCCCATCGAGCTGGAAGGCACCTTTCCGCTGCCCGAAGCGCAGATCGACCGCTTCCTCATGCGCCTGCGCCTGGGCTATCCCACGCCCGAGGACGAGCGCGCCATCCTGCGCCGCTTTCGCAAAGCCAGCCCGCTGGCCGATCTGGAGGCAGTGATCTCCGCCGCCGAACTGGCCGCCCTGGGCGCGCTGTGCGCGGATGTGCTGGTGCACGAGACCATTGAAACCTATTTGATCGCTCTGGCCAACGCCTCGCGCGCCGACCCCAACCTGGCCCTGGGCATCAGCCCACGCGGCACCCTGGCGCTCTACCGCGCCGCGCAAGCCCTGGCGGCAGTGCGCGGGCGCGGGTATGTGACGCCCGACGACGTGCAGGAGCTGGCCGAGCCGGTGCTCGCTCACCGGCTGATGCCCAGCGCCCCGGCCCGCCTGCGCGGGCGGCCGCCGGGCGAGCTGGTGGTGGCGCTGCTCAAAGCGGTGCCGGTGCCGGTGGAAGAAAACTGGTCGCTGGGCGCCCCAGCATGATCGGTCCGCTGTGGTGGCTGCTGCTCACCGTGCTGCTGCTGGTCGCGGGCCTGTCGCGCCAGGGCCCTTTGTTTCTGTTCAGCCTGCTGCTGCTGTTTGGCAGCGCGGCCTCCGCGCTGTGGGCGCGCTATTGCCTGGCCGGCATTGGCTATCGCCGCAGCCTGGGCAGCGCGCGCCTCAATTTTGGCGAGGAGACCGAACTGACGGTGGAGATCACCAACGGCAAGCCGCTGCCGCTGGCCTGGTTGCGCCTGCAGGATGAATGGCCGCCGGAGGTGCCGCTGCTGACCGGCCAGTTGGAAGATTCGTACAAGCCCGAGCGCCGCCTGCTGGAAAATTGGCTGGCCATGCGCTGGTACGAGCGTGTGCGCCGCGTCTATCGGCTGCGCGGCGCGCAGCGCGGCGCTTACACCTTTGGGCCGCTCGAGATGAAGTCGGGCGATCTGTTTGGTTTTCGCTCGCGTTCTGGCACGCAAGACACGACCGATACCCTGCTCGTTTACCCCAAGCTTGTGCCGCTGGATCAGTGGCGCCTGCCCTCCGGCCGGCCGCTGGGCGAGGCCCTGGCGCCGCGCCGCCTCATCCCAGACCCGCTGCGCTTCGCCGGCGTGCGCGACTACATCCCCGGCGACAACCCGCGCCACATCCATTGGAAGAACAGCGCCCGCTGGCGGCGGCTGCAAACGCGCGTGTTCGACCCGGAGGCCACCCAGGCGCTGGCGCTGGTGGCCGATGTGCAGACCTCGGATCTGGGCTTGTTTTGGATTGTGCCGGGTTATCTGGAGCTGATCATCAGCGCCGCCGCCTCGCTGGCGGACCAGGCCCTGGCCGAGCGGCGCGCGGTGGGGCTGTTCACCAACGCCACGGCCACGCGCCAATCCGGCGCCGTGGAAGTGCCCATCGGCCGCTCGCCCGGGCAGCGCCTGGTGCTGCTGGAAGCCCTGGCGCGCATTCGCGGCTACGCGCTGCTGAACCTGAGCGCCGAAGACCTGCTGGAGCGCCTGGCGCGCAGCCTGCCGTGGGGCGCCACCGTCATCGTCTTATCCGCCCGGCCGCACCCCGGGCTGCAGGCGGCGCTGCTGGCCGTGCAGGATGCCGGGCATGCCGCTACGCTGCTGACGGTCGGCCCGGAGCCGATTGAGGCGCCGGCCGGGTTGGCGGTGCACTATCTGGGAGACGCGGATGCCTGGGAAAACCTGGCCGCCTTGGAATTGGATTGAGGGCGCCGCCCTGCCGCTGCTGGGCGCACTCACCTGGTCCGTTTGGCTTGGCCTGCCCATCGCGGGCCTGTTGGATTTTGTCAGCGAGCATCACGCCAGCCCCAGCGCCGGCGGGGTGGTGTTGCTGCTGCTGCTCGGCGGCACCCTGGCGGCGCGGCTCACCCGCCCGCTGCCGAGTGCGCGCTGGCAGCTCTTGCTGGGCGGGTTTGCCGCCGTGCTGGCGGCGGAGTGGGCCTGGCTATTCCGCCAGACCTTCGCCGTGTGGGATCCGCGCTGGCTGGCCAGCCTGGCGCAGCAGTTGGCCGGCCTGTCCGCCGGTCCCATCCTGACCGCTTTCATCGCCGCCGGCCTGTGGCGCTATGGCCTGACGGCCAATTGGGATAACCATGATGCGTTCGCGCGCGCCTTTAACATTGGCGTGCTGGCGCTGAGCGCCGGCCTGGTGCTGGCCGCGGTGCTCGCGCCGGCCGCCGCCGGGCAGTTGGTGATCGCGGCGGTAGAGTTTGTGGTGGTGGCCTGGGCCGGGCTGTCGCTGGCCGGCGTCAACGACGCCGCCCGTTCGTCCGCGGTGGAAAGGGCGCCGCGCCTGAACCGCTACTGGCTGCTGGCGGTAGCGACGGTGGTCGGCGCTATCCTGGCGCTGGGGCTGCTGCTGACCAGCTTGCCCACCCCGCACACGCTGGCCGGCCTGGCGACGCTGCTGCAAACGCTGGGCGACCTGACCCGGACGATCTTCCTGGCGGTGCTGTACGTCCTGTCCTATTTGATCTTCCTGGTGCTGACGCCGCTCATCGAATATCTCCGGCAACTGTTTGGCGGCGACAAGCTGCCGCCCCTGCGCCTGCCGGGCAATCCCTTCACCGGCCAGCCGACGACCAAGCCCGAGAGCGCGCTGGTGCTGCCGCCGGTCCTTGAGCTGCTGGTGCGCGCCGGGGTGATCATCGGTCTGCTGGCGCTGGTGGGCTGGGTGCTGGCCTGGGCCATGCGCCGCCAGACCAGCACGGATGAAACCGGCGTGCGCGAAAACCGCGAGGTCATGTTCTCGTGGGAGCTGCTGCGCGCTCAACTGGCCAGCCTGTTGGCCCGCCAGCGCCCGCCCGAGCTGTTTCCCGCTTTGAGTGGCAATGCGCGCGACCCCATCATTTGGCTGCGCCACGCCTACCGCCGGGTGCTGACCCAGGCTCTGGCGCGCGGCCAGCCGCGTAAAGCCCAGCAGACGCCCCACGCTTACCAGCCGGCCCTGGATGGGCTGTGGCCGGCCGAAGCCGAAGCCCTGGCCGCGCTTACCGCCGCCTACAGCGCCGCCCGCTATGGCGACGTGCCGCCCTCCGCCGAGCAGGTGGCCTTGCTGCAGGCCGCGCTGGAACGCCTCGCCCCGCCAGGGCCTGGCCAGCCTGAGGGCAGCGGGCGCTAAGGGTGCTTGCGACTGTCTGCTCAACTTTATGTCCGTACACTTCGCTCTAAACCAGTGCCACTTTCTTGGCCATTTTTGCCGCTAAAACCACTCGCGAAGCGGCCATGCCCGAAGGGTATGCCACTTCAATACAGGTACCCCGGCACGCCGGCTTGGATTGACATAAGTAGTTGCGGACCTGTGTGCGCGGAGCGGCCCCGGGGGAGCTTCCGCCTCCCTAGCTGGCACTGGTACTAAGGTCGGCTAGCGACGGCCCCTGCCTTTCCTGCTAGAATCGACGGCATGACCTGGCCTCGCCTCCCTTCATGGGCCGCCTCGGCGCTGACGGCGCTCTTGCCTGCCGCGCTGTTCCTGCTCCTACTGTCCATTCAGCCTGTCGCTGTCAGCGCCGCGCCGCGCGCCGCCCCAACCGGCCTCACGCGCTACGTCGCGCCTACCGGCAGCGACGCCAGCCCCGCGTGCGCCCTGGGCGCGCCCTGCCAGACCGTCCAGCGCGCGCTGGCTGTCGCCCAGCCGGGTGACGAGATCCACGTCGCGGCTGGCACCTACACCGGCAGCATGTTCGCTGGGGACATCGACCAGGGCGTCAGCGCCACCGCCATCATCACTCAGGACATCGCCGCCCTGCGCGGCGGCTATTCCGCCGACTTCAGCATGCAGGACCCGCAGGCCAACCCCACCATCCTGAGCGCCAGCGGCACGCCCGGCGCCTATGTGCTGCTGGTCGTGGGCACTGCCACCATCGTGGATGGCTTCACGCTCACCGGCGCCACTGGCGCCTGCTCTTCACCGGCCTGCAGCAACCATTACCCTGGCGGCGCGGTGCGCCTGCGCGGCGGCACGCCCACCCTGCGCCACAACCGCATTGAAAACAACGCCGCCTACCAGCGCGGCGGCGGCATCTACGTCTCCGATGGCGCCGTGGCGACCATTGACGCCAACCTCATCGACTCCAACAGCGTGGATGGCAACGGCGGCGGCCTGTATGTCCAGAGCGCCAACGCGCTGATCACCAACAACCAGATCCTCTCCAATGTAGCGACGTTTGAAGGCGGTGGCATTTACATCGACTTTAATGTTCCCGCTGTCATCAACAACAATTCGATCGGCTACAACCGTGCCGTCAATATGTTCTCTGCCGGGGGCGGCGGGGTGCGGACCATCGGCGATCATGCAGTTGTGATTGTGAAGCACAACGATGTCTTCTCAAACACGATTTTTGGCGGTGGCGCCGGGCTCAATATGGGTGGCCCAGCGATTGTTGACGGCAATTCCGTGCATCACAATTTCCTGATGGACAACCCTGACCCCCACGCCATCCACGGCTGGGGCGGGGCGCTCATCCTGGCCGGCGTCACCCAGCCGGTCACCGTCACCAACAACCTCGTGTATGCCAATCACGGCAGCGGCGTGCAGTCGGTAAACTCAACCCAGGTGGCGTTTGTCAACAACACCGTCGCCGACAACGTGCACGTCCTGCCGGACTCCGGCACCGAAGCGGATGCGTATCTCATCTGGTTCGATGGCCCGCCTGGCGGCCCGGTAACTATGACCGTGTTCAACAACATCCTGGCAAACAATGCCAACTGCGGGCTTTTCTACCACAATGCGCCGGGCGGCATTACCAGCGCGCACAATGACACATGGAACAATCACGCCGGCGCGGCCAACTATTGCGAGCAGGCCAGCCCCGGCGCCGGCGACCTCAACGCCGACCCGCTCTTCGCCAACGCCGCCGCGGCTGACTATCACTTATCCATCGGCTCGCCCGCCCTGGACGTGGGGGCCAGCACTCAGGCGCCGGCCCACGACAAGGACTGTGTCAGCCGCCCGCAAGGGGCTGGCTTTGACCTGGGCGCCTACGAGTTGATCGTTCGAGCCCTCGGTCGTCCGCTGGGCCTCAACCACATGGTGTTTCTGCCCTTCATACAAGTGACTGCCCCGCTCACCTGCTAGCCGCCGCCAGCCGGCTGTGGTTGCCTGGCCGCTCGGCGCCGGGCGCCTTGGAAGGCAGGCGCTTCCGGCGGTATAATGACCGAAACGGGCCAAAAGGCCCGCGAATACGCGGGTGTCGCCAAGTGGTAAGGCAGAAGCCTTCCAAGCTTCCATTCG
>JAYTFQ010000160.1:0-6250 GCA_043734225.1 Anaerolineales bacterium
GGGTTAATGCGCGTCCCAGCCCCATCAGCCGCCTCAGCGCGCTCTGCTTGCGCACGGCGTTCACCCGGTAGGTAACCAGTTCGTCCATCGCTGCAAAGATGGCCTCGGTGCCTTTCCGGCGTTGTAGGGTCACCAACTCGCGGCTCGTGCCGGTCTGGGTCGGCGGCACGTCTTCCACATCCTTCAGGTCTTCAACCACCGCGTTCACGGCGTCGCGGTTGTAGTGCGGCAAGAACAGGTGCACATCGTTCAGCGCCGCGTCTTTCTCCACCCGCCGGGCCAGCGGCGTTCGCACCATGCGCCCCAGCAGTTGGGCGATGTACGTATGGTCCTGCGCTCGGCGGAACGACATCATCACTTCGGCCCGCGGGCAGTCCCAGCCTGTCGAGAGACTCATTTTGAAGAGCACCACCCCCACACGCGGATCTTCCTCGATCCGCGACGCGTCAATGTGCCGAATGCGCCGCCCGCCCACCTCCAACTCGCCTTCGTCGCCGAAAGAGTGCGCTACCTCATCTTTGGCCAGCGAGCGGCCCAGCGCGCCCTCAAGTTCGGCCAGCGCCAGGCCAAGGTCAGTCTTCGTTGGAGCGCTGGCAGTCCGGTCCTCCACCTGCACCACCAAAATGGGGGCGACCGTTGGCTCACTCTCGGCGTGGCAGTAGTCGGCCCAGCGCTTAGCCAGGGTCTGCCATTGCTGCGCCGCCTGCCCCAGCAGCGTCATTTCGGTCTGCGTGTCTACTTCGGGATAGTGGATCAAGACACGGTCCTTGATCAGGCCGGAGCCCCGCACGGCCTCGGGTTCGACATAAACCTTGTAGGTGGTGTGCCGGGTCCCACTCAACAATTGTTCAAAGCGCTGTGGCGTGGCCGAAACGCCGATCACCAGCGGCATTCGGCACAGCCCGTCCTTGTCGCTGCCGAGCACGAAGCGCTGCATAATGGTGCGGGCTTTGTCGGCATCCTTCCCCGTGCGGGCGCCGCGATGCGCCTCATCAATGACCACATAGAAGCGGTCGGGCGCTTTGCGGGCTGTGTTGGTGAAGGTCTCCCAGATAGTGTGTTGGCGCGAGTCACCCTTCACTGTCAGCAGTTTTTCGGTGCCTAGCTTGCCAGTGTTAATAAAGTAGATCCTGCCGCCTTCCAGCACTTCTTCGTCAAAGGCCGAGTCGATTGTCACCAATTGCCCCACCCGAATGCGGTCGGATTTGCTTTCGATCTTCATCCGGGTCTGTTCGTTCAACTCGGGCATATCTGACAGCCACACTACCACCGCGTCCGGCTGAGCTTCGAGGTCCACATGGCCGAAGAAGATGTCTTCGAACAGCGCCGTCATCACAATGGTCTTGCCCGCTCCGGTGGGGGCCGAGAAGGAAATTGCCTGGGGCCGGTCTACGGATGCCAGGCTGCGGGCCGCGGCCAGGTTGGCATGAAAATCGCTGCGGGCCGTCTCCTGAAAGTCGAACAGGCCAACTTTCATGCCCCATCTCCCTTGTTGAGGGCGAAGTTCTCCAGATAATCGCGATAGAGCTGGATCACGTTGGGAGCGGCAATTTGCGCCGCCATTTCCTGGAACGCGTCTTCAGAGTCCGTTACCAAAAACACATGGGTCAGGTCTGGCCGGTTCCCCACTTCCGTTAGGAAATCGCCAAAGCGTGTTTCGTCAATCAGGACGGCGAACGGATTGTGTTTCGGAAACAGCATGGTGGGGAGCGGTCGGTTCCTCGGCAGCTCCGGGCGCGGCCCAGTGGCGCCGGCCCGCAGCCACAGCAACGGCAGGATTTCGCGGAATTGCTGCCCGAGTGCTACTGAATCTCTTTCGAGAAAATCCAGTCTGAAATATTCAAGGTTAGCGGGAAAGCCGTCGCTCATTGGCCGCTTCTCTTCTTCTATGACTGTGAGCGGCCCAAGCAATTCGGCAACGCGCACCTTGAGGTCGTTGAAAACGGTTCTCTGTGTTGTGACGATGTAGAAATCAGTGATTTGCTTGTGCCCATCAAGCGCTTGCAGCCAGGCATCCGAAGCTGCCGGGTCGAACAGAACACTAGCCGTTTGCTCTTCTGAAACAATAAATGGGCATGGGTCAGTCACTAGCGCCTGCGGCAGCCCGGCGATGAGGGCTACCAACTGTTTTTTCCTTGCAGAGGTATTTAGCATTTTAGGATCAACAAAGCCAATATGAGTGACATGGCGAAGCTGTTCCTTTTCAATCGGTTCGCCAGTAAGGTAGTCACCTGGCAGGGGCATGCCATCATCCCGTTGGCCCAAGATCGTGTGCTTGGAGCGCGGCCAGGTAACCGACTGACAGATACCCAAAGATTCCCATTCCTCGTCGCCGGGTTGTTTACCACGAGCTCGTAAGCCCACGGCTTCATCGGCGGAAACTTCGTTGTTTGTCACCATAATGCAGCGTCGGCGGCCTTGATCTGCTGTATTTAGTAAATTGACCGCGTTGAGCGTAGTACCGCTACCTGAGAAAAAGTCAATAATTAGAGCATTTGGCTTGTTTGCAACGAAAAACCGCAGCGCATCACGAACTGCATAAATACTCTTAGGGAAGGGAAAGTTTACATTGGGGAGTATTGCCTTTAGGAGATTCGTTCCGTTATGTTCAGCGTAGTGAGTTCCAAGATCCCACTGCGTTGTCGGCATTTTTCGCGTGCCATCTGTGTAGGCAGCGATTACCGATCCGTCAGCGTTGCGACCAATTATGGAAGCGCGCCCCTCTTCAATGTCTCTGATTGGGCCAGACTTAAGATATTGAATGATATAGGGCTGCGGCTCCCCCGTATATTTTCCCGCTCGCGCAAACCCCTTGGCCAAGCGTTCCTTAAGCGATGGCGCCGTCACAGCCCAGTTCATCTCAGTGCCGTCTGGCCGCACTGGAAACACAGCCATGCAGTCAGCCACCTCAGGAGCATCCTGACGCGGGGCGCCATGAGGAAGTGCATTTCCAATTCTTTCTATTCGGCCAGAGGTCTTGTTGACATAGATCGGGTAGAACTGAGATGGACCTCCCTTCTTGGTTCCACGCGCTGATTCCATATCACGTCGTCTGAATGTCTGCCACTCAACCAAGGTGGATTCATCACGAACTTTGAACTCTATAGGATTGATTTGTGCGGCCCCAAACCAAACCATGAAAATAAACTCATTCGTTCGAGAAAACTCATTTGCCCGCCCGACCCCTTTAGGATTAATGACGCTCGCAATCATCTGAATCTTTGCCTCGGAGAAGGTTTGCTCTAAAAGAAGCCCCAGACGCAAGAATTCCTTCTCGTCGATCGAAACAATCAGCGCCGAATCGCCGGGATTCAGTAATCGTTTTGCGAGCAATAGCCGCCTTTTCATGAACGCCAGCCACTTGCTATGCCGCCAGCGGTCATTCACGTCCACGTAATCATTGTTATATTTCCAATCGCGTGCTCCAGAGTTGTAGGGCGGGTCGATGTAAATGCAATCGACCTGCCCCGCGTAAAGGTATTCCAGCAATTCGAGGGCATGGTAGTTGTCAGCTTCAATGAGTGTGTGCCACGGGGCCGCCTCAGCCCCATTCTGCACGCGGTCAATCGGCACAAGCGATGGGAAAATCGGCTCACCAAATTGACGCACGACCACCAATTCATCCAAGTTTATGTCTCGAAGCTCGCCATTGGCGCGGCTGCGGCAGTTGGCCTTGCCCTTTGCAACAGACAGCACATTCCACACGTCAGCCAATGGCTGGCCGCGCTGGGCCACCAGGCTGCCCTTGCGAATACGCGCGGAAAAGATGGGCGTAAGCTCGGGCAGGTGTTCTTCAAAGACGAGACCAAACTGTTTCTGTTTAGTCAGACGCTCGGCCTCTTCTTGCAGTCGTTCTCGCAAGGCCTTGTCAGGAATCTGGGCAATCAGGTCATCAATGGCCGCCACAAACGGGCTCCTTATTGGGAATTTGGATTGCAGTCACATTGGGGGGACGAATGGCACAGCCCAATCCAGGAATTGCCACCCCTGGTCATGCGCCCACCTGTTTGGATGTGATGTGCCGGGATTATAGGCCGAATCGAAAAGGCCGCTGGAGGTTTCCAGCGGCCTTTATCCCTATTCGCAACTTGCTACTGCGGAGCGAGCTCCTTAGCATACGCGTCAAGTCTCATGAACTGCTCAATAGTCAGGTCGCAACATATGTTGCCGACGCAAAGAAATACTTGAGGTGGCCGACAGCGCAGCTTTGAGAATGATTTGGCCTTGCCGTCGGTAACCCCCGAGATGTTGTAGTGGCACAAATCGTTCGTATCGCTTGGAATATTGTCAAACGTTATGGTACCCTCTCCAACGTGTTCTTCAAGCGCTGTGGAGTCGAATATCCAAAAGACAAATGGGTTCCCCCTAACGGTAGATGAGTAAAACTTCCCAATGTGCTCGCAAGTTCCTTCGGCCGTTGTGCGCGCTGCACACTCTCTGTCAAAGACTGATATACCCCCTTCATAGTTGACAAACGTGTCACTTTGGAAGCGTTTGCGGGCTGGATCATATCTTGCCAAGTTGAGCGCCCTAACGAATTCCATGTTGTCCCCTGAGCCATGAGACGGAAAAGAAAATTGAGTACTTCGCTAAGAGTGATGCGCTCTTTGTGTGCAACTTCGTCATAGTCAATACCGAGCCCAACCTCGTATGTTAAGTCCAGCGACAAATCTGTGTTAACTTTAATTTCAACTGTATGGTCCGTTGCGTAGAAGGCAACATTAATATCACCTGCGACACCCGGAAATGCGCCGGCTCTAAGACCGAGATTTCTTCCGAGTTGGTATAGGTGTTTTGCTGCATAAATAACAGCCGCCGAAGATGGCTTGCCTGCACCGAAGTCCCATCCGACCTCGAGTTGTCCGAATGACTCTATTTTTTTCTCAACAGAGTCCTCACCGGGCCTCACAACCGCTGGATCAACCAGTTCCCAAACTTGGCCGGGCTGGGAGATGACTTTGAATTCGTATTGCATAACTTTCCTATTCCGTGGTAGGAAATAGCTTTGCTTGAATTTCAGGGATGGTTAGTATGGTCTGCCCAGTTTGCTTTTCGAGTTCGCCTACGATGCGCATCAGTTCCTGGCCCATAGTCTTGGCGACAGTGTAAGACAACTGAACAACAGCTTGAGGTGTATTGGATGAGAAGAGTATTACGAAGACGTCTGCTGTCGACACTCCACCAGCAAACGAATTTGCATAAATCTTGCGAATGTTCGGATCGCTAAATGCGGCAGAAACCGGGTCAACTGGGGCAGGGGGCTGAGTTGCTGTCATGATCACCTTCCTTGCTGGTTGGCCTAAATATAGCTCTGTTTGATGAGAGCTGGATGATAGGCCAAAATTATAACCTGTTGAACAATTAGCGCAAATTGCCTTTTCTGCTTATCTAGCGATCTCAAGGTAGAAAATGTAATTCTAAAGGCGGTCGCAGCGGCATCCAGGCCGAAAATGCCACATTTTGCTATATTGGCATTGGCCTGTCGTCGTCAAGAAACATAACCCGCTACTCGTCGCCCTCTGTCTCGTCATCTCCATCCTCCTCCTCCCTCGCTCCCGCCAGCACCGCATAGCTCTTCGCCCAGCGAATCACGTCCTCCCGCCTCACCACCCACAGCCGCGCCCCGTTCCCATTCATCCGCCTCCGTCCCACCCGCAGCTTCCCCAGCACCAACCCCACCCGCTGCACCGACACGCGCTGGTTGCCCCGCCCTGTTGGGCTATACAGCGCCTGCACCATCGGCAGAATCTCCCCCATATTCACGTCGCATTCCTCCAGCGGCCCCGGCAGCATCGAGCGATTGGCATACTGCTGATACTGATACATCAGCACCCGCACCACCAGCGTCGTCAGGTCATCCGCCTCCAGCTCCGGCCGCTCGGCCTGGTAGGCCAGCGCCAATTGCTCCAGCCGCCCGTGCAGCCCCGCCACCCCATACTGCTCCAGCCACAGCCCCACCCCCAGCACCGCCCGCCACGGCTGCAGCGGCCGCCCGCTCAGCCGCGCCCGCGCCACCGCCGCCGTGTCAAAGGCCGGCAGCGCCGCCAGGTGGCCCAGCGCCAGCGCCCACAGGTCGTCCACCAGCGCCTGCCGCGGCGTCGGCCACGTGCCAAAGTCCAGCGGGTCGGCATTGGCCCGCGCCCGGTCGGCCGTGCGCACCAGCGGCACCACCACCGCCCGGCTGGCCAGCACCGGGTCCGGCAGTTGGATCGCGCTGAACAGCCGCGGGCAAAACGCGTTCACATAGCGC
>JAYTFQ010000161.1:0-1602 GCA_043734225.1 Anaerolineales bacterium
CCCGATGGCCAGCTTGTCGCGGCTTCCAGCGCGCCTAACGTCTGGCAGAGCCGGCCCGTCGCTGACCTGTTGGCCAAGGCTTCAAACGCTGGGGCGGCCGTGTTTTCGCCGGCCTTCTTGGATCCGAGCAGCGGCCAATATGCCGTTCTGGTTGCTGCGTCTGGTCCTTCAGGAGTAACCGGGGACAACCTAAAAGCGGTCGGAGCATTCTTTCCGGCGAGTCTGGCGCAGCGCGCGCTCAGCGGCCAGCTCACTTCAAACGACGCGGTAACTGCCTGGCTCGTCGATGCCCAGGGCCAACTCCTGTACGTGGGCGGCCAATCGAGGCCGGGGGATGATCTACAGCAGCACGCCGGGGTGTCGCAAGCCCTGGGGGGTGAAAGCGGCAGTCTCTATGTCCAGGCCGCGGGCAGCGAACATGTCGTGGCCTTTAGTCCGGTGGCCACCACCGGGTGGGCCCTGGTGATCGAGGAGCCGTGGGAGGCAGTGGACAACCCGCTCTTGCGCACAACCCTGGCCGCGCCGCTGATCTTGATCCCAGTGGTGCTTTTGGCGGTCATCGCGATTGCTTTTGGCCTGCGCCAAATTGTCCAGCCCTTGCGGGCGCTCGCCCACAATGCCGCCGAGCTCGGCTGGGGCCGCTTTGACCCCATCGAGCAACCGGTTGGCGGCATCGCTGAAATACGGCACCTGCAGGCCGAGCTCATCCAAATGGCCCACAAGGTAAGAGTGGCGCAGCAGAATCTGCGAGACTACATGTCCGCCATCCTCCTGGGGCAGGAAGACGAGCGCCGGCGGCTCGCCAGTGGTCTGCACGACGGGACGGTCCAGTCGCTGATCGCGCTAGATCAGCGCGTGCAAATGACCCAGATGAAGCTGAAGGGCGGGCCGCCCGAGGCTGCTGCCCATCTGGCGGAGGTGCGCCTGATGACGGCGGGTCTGATTGAGGATGTCCGACGGGTCATCCGCGCTCTGCGGCCGATCTATCTCGAAGACTTGGGCCTGCTGCCGGCGCTGGAAATGCTCACGCGTGACGTCGAAAAGGGCGGCTTACCGGCCACCTTTTCCACCACTGGCACAGTAGTCCGCCTGCCACCGGAGCGAGAAATTGTGGTCTACCGCGTCGCCCAGGAGGCCTTGAGCAACGTTGTCCGGCATGCCGCCGCCACCGCCGTCCAGCTGACGATTGTCTTCGATGAGCACGCATTCGTGTTGCGGGTTGAAGACAACGGTCGGGGGTTTGCCCCGCCGGAACGCGCCGGCGACCTGGTGGCGGCCGGCCATTACGGGCTCATCGGAATGCAGGAGCGCGCCCAGCTTATTGGCGGCCAACTGACCATCCGGTCAACCGCAGACCCCGGGACGACCCTCGAACTGCGCCTGCCCCTCTAGTCTGGCGAACCCACGTTTTCGCCCCTTAATCTGCATCGGCTAACGCATGCTGGCGCCATGCGGGACGGCCATAGGCCAATTGGCGCACGATAAAACCGCTTAACGGCGCTCACCACGGCCGAGAGGTTTCGCTAGACTGGGCTTCAAGGTTAACATCGTGAATGACAGTCTCGTACTCAACGCCGGCAGCGCTCAGGCTCTGCCAGCAAT
>JAYTFQ010000162.1:0-3615 GCA_043734225.1 Anaerolineales bacterium
GCCAGATTCGCCTTGAGTAAGCCCACCAGGGGCGGGGCTGGCTCAAACGAGAACAGCTGCGCACCGGCGGCCTCCAGGTGGGCAAACAGGCTGAACAGGCCAATGTTCGCGCCGACGTCAAATACCACCGCCCCGGCTGTCAGCGTCAGGCCATGGCTGGCGTAGACACGATCGACAAAGATATCTTGGTAGAAATGCCGCACTTCGTGCTCGTTCCGGCACAGAATGTCCAGCCCATTGGGGAGGGTGATCGGCCAGCCGTCCGTCGTCAGCGCCGGTTGGCTGAGCGCCGCGCCACCGGTCGGCGACGCTGTCTGGCCGTCAATGAGGGCGGCCATGGCGGGCAGGCTGGGCGCTTCATAAACAGAACGGAGACGCAGGGTAACGCCAAAGGTTTTCTTGATGCGGAAGATGAGCTGCGCGGCCTGCAGCGAGTTGCCTCCGTGCTCGAAGAACGTGCGCCCAGGGTCAACGCCCCTCAGTTTGAGCAGGTCACACCACAGTTCGGCCAGCGCCTGCTCCGTGGGCGTGCCCAAGCTCTCGGTTAGAGTGGTCGGACTGCCAGCATGATCCGCCTGGGGCAACGGCTCCGCGGGCGTGGCCAACAGCGGGTGGCGGAAGGGGTAAGTGGGCAGGGCGACGCGGCGGGCGGGATGGAAACTTTCGCAATCCACCGTGGCGCCCGCTTGCCATAGCTCGCCGAGCGCCATAAGCAAGACGCGCGGGTCCGTCTGCGAGACGTACTCGGAGCGCATGATGGGAACACAGCGCAGGCCCGTGTCACCCAATTCGCGGGCAGCCGCCGCGATCAAGCTGCTGAGCGCCTGGGACGGACCAACTTCGACCAGCAGGTCGTCGCCGGCGCGTTGGAGCGTCTCGACGCCAGCCGCAAAGCGGACCGGCTGGCAGGAATGCTCCACCCAGTAGTCGGGCGAGGTGGCCTGGGCAGCCGTGATCCAATCCCCGGTGAGGTTGGAAACATAGGGCACGACCGGGGCGTTCAGCTTGATGGAGCCCAACGCCTCTTTGAACGCCGCTGCCATTGGCCGCAAGCGGGCCGTGTGGAAGGCATGAGTGGTGGGCAACACCTGGGCCGCGGTGCCGTCCTGGGCCAGGCGGGCGACCAGGGCCGAGATGGACACAGGCTCGCCGGCCACCACACACAGCGAGCGGCTATTGACGGCCGAAATGGCCAGGTCGCTGCCGATCATGGGGGCTAGCGCCGCCTCCGAGAGCGGCACCGCGACCATTTTCCCCGGGGGAAGCGCCTGGATTAGGCGGGCGCGGGTCGCCACGAGGAAGAGTGCGTCTTCCAGTGTGAGCACGCCCGCCAGGCAGGCGGCCACGTACTCGCCCAGGCTGTAACCCAGCATGGCCGCTGGCCGGAGGCCCCACGCGGCCAGGAGGCGCGCCAGCGCGTATTCAACGACAAACAGCGCCGGCTGCGCGTGGAGGGTCTGGTCGAGTTGGGCGGCAGCTGGGTCCGCCGGAGTGTCCTGGCGCCGAAGCATCTGGCGCAGGTTGAATTGACCAGCGCCGCGGGCGAGGGCCGGGCTATCACTGCCCGCCGCAAAGATCAGCGTGCGAATGTCAAGTCCCAGATGCGGCTGGAGCAACCGGGCGCATTGGTCCACAACCGCCTGGAATACCGGCTCGGCCTGATACAGGCCTCGGGCCATATCGAGGTAATGGCTGCCAAGGCCGGGAAAAACAAAGACCAGCGACCGGCCGGTTCTGGCAAGCGGCGCCGTGGCGCCCGCTGCCTGTTCCAGAGCGGCCAGCGCCTGTTCACGGGTATCAACTACGAGAGCGCGGCGGCGGGCAAAGTGGGTCCGGCCCGCGCGCAAGGTATAGGCCACGTTGGCCAGGTTAGCAGTGGGCGTCTCCCGCAGATAATCCGCCAGGCGGCCGGCCGAATCGTTCAGGGCGGGGCCGGCGCGGGCAGACAGCAGCAGCAGATAGGGTCCCGGAGCATCTGTCTCGAACGATGGCGGGGCCGTCCGGAGGGCAAGCGTGGCGCGGTTCTCCCAGCCGGCGGCGACAGCCCGCTCTGTGTCCGTGCCCGCCTGGATGGCGAGAATGGCGTCCAGCAAAGCGGACAGGCCGTCGAGATGACCGGCATACGCGCCGTCCCCGACGGCAACATCGCCAGTGGCCGAAGATGCTGGATCGGCAGCCGAGGCCAGCGGTGTCGCGCCGTCAGCACTGGAAAACGCAAGGCCGTGCGCGTCCACGATCGCCAGCACGTTATCGCGCTGCGCCACCGCATCGGACAGCCGTTTGAGGATGACCAGGCCGCAGCCGCCAGCGGTGCCCGCGTCATCGTCTACGAGGCCCACGCCACCCGCGAGGGCGATATCCACTTCGCGCGCCAACAAGCTGCGGCAAGCCAGGTCAACCGCGGCCAGAGCCGAGGCGTCACCGGCATCAATGTTGGCGACCGGGCCGCGCAAGGCAAACTGGCGCGCGAGACATTGGGCCGATTGCAGCGCCAGGCGGATGCGCGGCGCGCCGTCACGCTGAGGTTCGCTGCCGCCGATCCCAACAAATACACCCACGCGCTTGGCCGACAGAGACGCCGGCGGACAGCCCGAATTCTCCAGAGCTTCCCAGCCCGTTTCTAACAGCAGCCGCAGGTGGGGCGCCAAAGCATCCGCGGCTGCCTGGTCCAGGCCGAAGAATTCGTGATCAAAGGCCGACCCCACTTGATCCAGCGCGCCGCGATCCGTGAGGGCGGCCAGGTGGTTCGTGCCAGACCAATGACCCGCGACGCCGATCACCGCTGGGCGCTCTTGTTTCTCGCGCTCGATCCCCTTGAGCTGACCGCGCAAGTCTTGCAGCTCATGCAGGGCGTTTTTCAGCGCCTCGCGTGGGTTCGTCCGGTCGGGCATCGGCTCAGCACCGGAAGGATTCATGCGTTATCTTTTTTGGCGTACGCCGCCAGCGTTTCAGCCAGCCGGGCCTCGGCGTCGTCTTCAGACAGGGCGGCAATCTGGGTCTCCAGATCGGATGGGGCGGCCAGGCCCGCCGGCACGGGGCTACCGGTGTCAAAGTGGAAGACTTCATCCAGCAAGTAACTGGCCATCGCATCCAGAGTCGGATAATCGAACAAGATCGTCACCGGCAAGCTTTGGCCGATTAGGCGCACGACGGCATTGCGCATTTCCACCGCCATGAGGGAGTCCAGACCATACTCGTTGAGCGGCTGCTCCACGTCGAGGGCGCTGTCGCGCGGCAGGCCCAGAATTCGGACGGCCGCGCGCTGCAGCGCTTCGATCAGCACGGCACGTCGGCGGCCAGCCGAGGCCTCCGCCAGTCGGGCGCACAGAGCAGCCGCGCCGTCTGTTTGCGTGGGTGCTGCCGCGGGCAACAAGTCGGCCCAGAAGGCTGAGCCGGGCAGGTCAGCCATTTGAGTTTGGCGCCCCGCTTGCTGCCAGTCGATCACCGCCACCTGCGATAGTCCGAGTGGCAGCACCGCCTCCAGCGCGCGCAGCGACCGATCCGGGGCCAATGGTTCAATATCCCAGCGGCGCCAATGCGCCGCGGCAGTCTCGTGCGCCATGCCCCCACCCAGCCACGGGCCCCAATTGATCGCCAGGGCTGGCCGGCCTGCCG
>JAYTFQ010000163.1:0-11648 GCA_043734225.1 Anaerolineales bacterium
GGTCTTTGTCAGTGCCACCAAAAGTGGTCCGGTCCGCCGCGAAGCCCGTATTTTGCGCCGCCAGTGGGATCACGGCCTGCACCTTGCTCAGGTCGTCGGTCGAAATTACGAAGACCTTGCCCTCGCTGCCCTGGTCCAGGCCAGGGCCGCCATTGGCGGTCGGCTGCGAGAGAAACTGGGTGACATACACCGACTGCGGCCCCTGGCCGCCGTTGTTGTTGGTGATGGCAATGCCACGCGGCTGCACGCCAGGGATCACGATCACTTTGATGATGGTGTTGCTAGCGGTGTCAATCACGGCAACGTCGGCACCGGCGGCATCGGCCACGAAGGCCAGGCGGCCATCGGGCGTCAGCGCCAGGCCATACGGCTCGGAACCGACGGCGATATCTTTGATCTTCTTCAGGCCGGCCAGATCGATCACCGAGACGGTGGCGCTGCCCTCGTTAGTGACGTAGGCAAAGCGCTCGTCGGGCGTAATCGCCACTGTGCGCGGGGTATCTCCAGTCTTGATCTCGGCCAGCCTGGCATTGGCGTCGCCGGCCACATTGAACACCGTGACGCTGCCGTCGAGCGGGTTGGCCACCACTAACAGGCTGTCGTCATCGCTGAGGGCAATGGCGCTGGAATAGCTGGGGTTCTTGGCAAACACGGAGGGCGCGGCGCTCGCCGCGGGCGCGGTCGTTGCCGCCGGCGGCGCGGTAGCGGCCACAGCCGCCGTCGGCTGGGGGGCAGCGGTGGCCGCTGGAGCAGTGGGCGGAACAGCCGTCGGCTTGCCGCATGCCGCTACGAGACAAAATGTCAGGGCAAAGGCAATGCGGAGGGCGCGGCGCCAATCGAGACGCATCATCGTGATTCTCCTATTGACATGGGCGCCGGCGGCACGCAACACGGATACCACCGACACTGGCCATCATAGGGCTGACGCCGGCAGCGTGCACCGGTCGGAGGGCAGGTTTTGGAACCTTACTTTTGGGGGGTATCAGCCGGGGTTGACCAGCCCGTGGCGCACGGCAAACAGCGCCGCCTGGGTTCGGTCTTGCAGGTGCAATTTCGACAGGATGTTACTGACGTGGCCTTTGACCGTGCCCTCGGTGATGTGGAGGGTATCGGCAATCTGGCGATTGCTCAGGCCGCGCGCGATGAGCCCCAGCACGTCCCGCTCGCGCTCGGTGAGCTGGGCCAAATCAGCTGCGTCGGTTTGGGCCGCTCGCGGGCGAGTCAGGTGCTCTACCAGCCGGCGCTGGGCTTCGGGGTGCAGGGCCGGCTCGCCCTGGGCGGCCTGGTGAATGGCTTTCACCAGGTCGGCCTGGAGCACATCCTTGAGCAGATAGCCGGCGGCCCCGGCCTGCATGGCCGCCATCACGTTCTGGTCGTCGGCGAAGGTGGTGAGCACGATGATGCGGCAGGCCGGCTGCTGGGCCAGGATGCGGCGGGTGACTTCAATGCCGTTCAGGCCGGGCAGCATGAGATCAAGCAAGATCACATCTGGGCGCAAAGCCGCGGCCGTGGTAACCGCCTCCGGGCCGTCCTTGGCCTCGCCCACCAGCTCCAGATCGGGCACTTCGCCCAGGAGCATACGCAGGCCCTCGCGCACAATGGCGTGATCGTCGACCAACAACAGGCGGATCATGGTTGCGATTCGGCCCGCTTGGGCTGGAGCGCCTCAACCGTGACGGCGATAACGCGCTCGATCTCATCCGGGCGCAGCTCTGGGAAGCACGGCAGGGTCAACACCTGCTGGCAGGCCGCCTCGGTGAGGGGAAACTGACCGGGCCTGTAACCCAGATCGCGGCCGCTTTCCTGGAGATGATCGGGCATGGGGTAGTGTATGTCAGTGCCGATGCCAGCCGCCTTGAGCGCGGCCTGGAGCGCCAGCCGCTGAGGGCTGCGCACGACGTACAGATGCGCGACATTGCCCAGATCAAGGCCGGGCGCCGCCAGGCGCAGGTTCCTGTCGGCCAGCCGAGTGTCATATGCCAGCGCCACAGCGCGCCGGCGCACGTTCCAGCCATCCAGGTGCGGCAGCTTGGCCCGCAAGAACGCCGCCTGCAACTCGTCCAGCCGGCTGTTGCGCCCGCCGGCCAGCGTCGACACGTACTTGCCACTCCAACCATATTGCCGCAACTGGCGCATGGTGCGCGCCAAGGAAGCGTCGTTGGTCACCACCGCGCCGCCGTCGCCCAGCGCACCCAGGTTCTTGGTGGGATAGAAGCTGTAGCAGCCGATGACGCCCCAACTGCCGGCGCGCTTGCCGTGCAGCTCGGCGCCGTGCGCCTGGGCGCAATCTTCCACCACTGGAATGCCCAACCGCCCGGCAGCGGCCAGCATGCTCTCAACGTGGGCCATCTGCCCATAGAGATGCGTGACGATGACCGCTTTGACCTTGGGGGTCAGCGCCGCTGCCAACGCCCGCGAGTCCATGTTCATGGTCAGCCAGTCGATCTCCACGTACAAAGGCAGCGCCCCGATGGCGCGAATGGCGGTGGTGCTGTAACCGCCGGCGTTGGCGACGGTGGCCACCTGATCCCCCGGCCCAACACCCAGCGCCCGCAGCGCCAGCTCCAACGCGTCGGTGCCGTTGGCCAGGGCCACACACTGGGCCACCCCGCAATAGGCGGCGAATTCGAGCTCGAAGGCCTCCACCTCCGGGCCGAGCACAAACCAGCCGCGCGCCAGCACGCGCTCAGCGGCGGCGCGCAGCTCAACAGCCAGCGACTCGGTCTGGCGCTTCAGATCGTTGAGGGGAATGGGGTCGGGTGCCATGTTGGGCGCTACTTTAGGCTGCATGTTATACCACGGCGGGCGCCGGTGCAATCGCACTAATCATAAGTTTAGGAAAAATATGATCAGCGGGCCGGCGGAGTTCCTGCGCCAGCCCACTGATCACATTGTTCCACACCTGTGGGTTGGGCCCCTGTTTTCATGTGGCAGTAGTGGCAGTAGTGGTTTTGCGGCGGAAAATGGCAAAACCATCTGGCAGCAACTGCCAGAGGCAGTGACGGACATAATGTTGGGCGGATGGTCAAGCCGGTAGGCTGACCGCCACGGTCGTGCCGGCGCCCGGCGCGGCCTCGATGACCAGTTTGCCGCCCAGGCGTTCGACACGCTCGCGCATGCCGACCAGACCCAGGCCGCCGCCGTCCGGGTTAGCTGGCCGGCTGTTCAGGGCGGCCAGGTCAAACCCCTGGCCATCGTCCACCACCCGCAAGGTCACCTCGGCGCCGGCTTGCGCCAGCGAAACTGTGACGCTGGCGGCGCGGGAATGCTTAATGACGTTGTTGAGCGCCTCCTGAACCACGCGGTACAGGGCTTCTTCATAGTCGCGGCTGTGCGGCGCATACGTCTGCGCCTCGAGCGCGATCTCCAGCTTCTCGCGCGGCCCCACACGCTCGAAGTGTTTTTGCAGCGCTGGCACCAGGCCGGTGGGCACCGGGCCCGCGGGGCGCAGCTCGGCCAGCAGCGCCCGCATTTCCGCCAGGGACTGCTGGCTGAGCTCGACGATACGCGCCAGGCGGCGCTCGCCCTCAGCCGGGTCGCGCCGGTAGGCGGCGCCCACCGACTGCGCGATCAGGGTCAGGCTGAAGACAAGCTGGGTGACCGAATCGTGCAGATCGCGCGCCAGGCGCTGGCGTTCTTCCAGCACGCCCACTGTTTGGGCGCGCTCGTACAGCGCGGCATTCTCCAGGGCCACGGCCAATTGATCAGCCATGATCAGCATGCCGGCCAGGTCATCGGCGCTAAAGGGGTTGACGCCGGCAACATCCAGCACGCCCAGCAGCCGCCCGCCCAACAGAATGGGCACCGCCAACTCAGCCCGAATGGCGGCGTTGGGCACCGGCACATAGCGCGCATCGGCCGAAACATCGTTAACCAGCTCGGGCAGGCGGTGGGTGGCCGCCGCGCCGAGAATGCCGCGATCGGCCCGCTGGCGGTAGCTCAGCGCCGGCTGGGGCACCCAGCGGCTGGCCATGGCGCGCTGCACCAGCCAGGCGCCATCGTCGGTCTGTTCCAGCAGAAAGAGCCCGACGTGATCGTAGCCGAGCCGGTCGTGGAGCGCTTCGACCGTGGTGGCTAGCAGCTCATCCGAGTTGAGGCGGGCGGCGATACCCTGCCCCACCCGAGCCAGCAAGGCCAGCCGCTCGGTGCGCTCCTTCTCATGCTGCAGACGGCGAGCGTTATCGAGCGCGGCGGCAATCTGGTTGGCGGCGGCCCGAAAAACGCGCAACTCTGGTTCGGTCCAGTCATGCCGGGTGGAATGCGATAGGACCAGATTGCCGATGCGGCGCCCGCCGACCACCAGCGGGATGAGCGCCAAGGCCGGCCGGCCGCTGGCTAGCTGATGCTCGCGCAAGAAGGCGGGCACGCGCGGGTCGGCGGCCACATCGGCGATGGCTACGGTCTGCCCAGCGTCCAGCAGCGGGTTAAGCGCATCGTCGGTGGCAGGGACTAGCTCGTTGGCTTCGACAATGCCTTGCCCGGGCTGATAGAAGTAGGGCACATAGAACTGCACCGGGCGGCCGGCGCCGTCGAAATGAAACGGAGCCACGGTGCAGCGATACTGGCAGTGCACCGCCAGCACCTCCAGCGCGGCGCGAATCAGGTCGCGCACGTCATCCGCCAGGCTGAGGCGCTGACTGAGTTCATATAAGGTGGAAAGCTGCGCCACGTTGGCCTGGGTGTCGTCGAACAGCCGGGCGTTCTCCAGCGCGATGGCCAACTGATCGGCGATGATCTCGAAGCCGGAGGCATCGTCCTCGGCAAAGGGCTGGCTGTCTTCGACGTTGAGCACCCCCAGAAAACGGTCGCCCATGCAGATAGGCGCCGCCACCTCGGCCCGCATGGGCTGGGCCGGCGGCCGGGCGGTGGCGATGTAGTCCGGATCGCCGGCGACATCGTTGACCAGGACGCGCCGGCGCGAGCGCGCCGCCCGGCCGACCACGCCGATGTTGATCGATTGGCGATATTCGCCCGTATCGATAGAGTGGCGATAGTAGCCGCCGGCCGCGCGCGTGACCAGGAAATCTGGTTTGTCGGGGTCCACCAGCATGACAGCCACATTCGGGTAGTGCAGGTCACGGTCAATGGCGTCCACGGCGGTACGCAGCAGATTATCCACGCTGAGACTGGCAGTGATCTGGCGGCCGATCGAATTGAGGCTGGCGATGCGCTCCACCCGGCGGCGCTCCGATTCCAGCAGCCGGGCCTTGCTCAGGATAACCACTACCTGTTCCGCCAGGGCTTCGAGCACCTGCACGTCATCCGGCCCGAAAGCCCCCTTGCGCTCGTCCTCGACATCCAGCACGCCCAGCATGCCGTCGGCGCCTTTGAGTGGCACGCTGATCTCGCTGCCCGGATCCCAATCGCCGGGGGCGCGGATGTAGTTAGACGCGCGCGCAATGTCATTGGCCAACTGGGTGCGGCCGGTCTGGGCAGCCGCGCCGGTGAGGCCGCGGCCCAGCGGCACGCGGCCGCCCACGGGGATGCGGTCACGCAGGTTGGTGGAAATCGCGGCGGCGACCAACTCCTGGGCCGGTTCGTCCAACAACAGGATGCTGGCCATGTGATAGCCCATCACGTCCTGGGCGGCCTGGACGACAACATCCAACACTTGCTGCCGGTCCAGGTTGGCGGTGGCCTGACGGCTAACCTCGAACAAAGCCCGCAGATTGCGAGCGCGGCGCTCAGCCTGGAGGCGTTCGCGCCGGACAAACAAGCCCAGGCCAGCCAGCAGGGCAACTAAAAGCAGGAACGCCAGGATCTCAAGCGCGGGCATGCGGGTATTTTACAGCCAGGAGACGCCGCCGGCGGCATTGGGTGAGAATCCGGCGTGAATCGGTTGCAAACCCCGAAAGAATCGCTATACTCATTCGCGAAAGACTTACCCCACCACCCTCCGCACACCCGGGCCAAAGGAGCAACCTACTATGTTTTTCGCCAAACCGATCAGCTTGAAAACCGATGTTTGGGACCGTATCAAGACCTACCTGGATGATTACGCCTCTAAGAACCGCGATTTCAACCCGAACACCAGCGCCTTCATCGAAGAATGCATCGTCGCCTATCTGGATGCCAAGGATGCCGAAGCGAATGGCGGCTCGACCGACGACACCAGCACCGATGACACCAGCAGCGACGATATGAGCCTGGATCTCGACAGCAACAGTGACGAGACCAGCACGGATGACACGTCGACGGATGACCTGTCACTTGATGAGGGCACGGAAGAGACCGAGAGCGAAGAGCTAGAGGCCGAAGAAGAGCCTGAGGAAGAAGCGGAAGCAGAGGCTGAGGAAAAGCCTGAAGAAGAGGCGGAAGAGAGCGAAGAAGAGGAAGCCGAAGAGGAGCCGGAGGAAGAAGAAGCGCCCAAGCCGACGCGCAAGAGCAGCAAGAAGGCGGCTAAGAAATCGGCCAAGAAGTCAGCGAAGAAGGCTGCCAAGAAAAAAAAGAAGTAAGCGTTGTATGGCAGAACTGGATGCTGTGGCCCACCCCCTACGGGTGTTGGGCCACAGCATCCAGTTCTGCCGGGTGTTTTATTGCGCCTGACCCATAATTCAGGGCAAACGAAGCAAGCTATCCACTTCGGCGCCGGCCTCATAGGCGCGCGGCCCGTCGGGGCCGTAGACGGTCACCTGGCCGAGACCCAGGACACGCGCTTCAGGCAGCAGCAGGCCGGTGGCATCGTCAATGCCCACCAGGGTCACCCCGGCCGGCAAGGCCGCCGCCATGGCTGGGGCATCCCAGCGGGCGGATAGCGTGGCGTGGTGGGGCAGCACGGCCAGCCCCGGCACCAGACCCAGGCCCTCGGTCCAGCCGTCGAAGCGCCACAGCCAGGCCCCCAGCACCATGGCGCCGGCGCTGGAGCCGGCCACCAACCCGCCGCGGGCGGCCACGGCCTGCACCGCGGTCCAGGCCTTTGAGCCGCGCAAGGTGTCACGCAGGTAAACCGGATCGCCGCTGGTGAAATACAGGCCAGCGTAATCTTCAATCTGGCCCACCAGGGCGGCGTCGGCGGCGCTGTCGTCGTCCACAATCATCAACTTGTCGGCGCGCAGGCCGAGGCGCCGGAAGTGGCGCGCGCCGTTCTCGCCGGCCACGTAGGGGTTCTCATTGGTGGCCGCGGTAGGCAGGATGGCGATATGCGCCCCGGGACCGCCCAATCGCTCCACCAGCACCCGGTCCATGGCATCGTCGTCGCGGCGGAACTCGTTGCCGCCGACCAGGGCAATGGGGCTCATACGCCTCCTGGCACGCCCGCCGGCGGGTCGATATAGGCGCGGGTGGGCGGCAGCAACAGCCAAAGCAAGCACAGCGCGGCCAGCGGAGTGCCGAAACCCAGGTAGAGCAAACACGCGGCGCAAATGGCAATGCTGGCGGCGTAGCCCCAAGGCCGGCGCAGGAATGTGCCGAAGCTGGCGCCAATCAGGCCCAGGCCAAAGGCAACGAAGGTAAAGGCCAGTTGGTTCGGCTCTAGGCCAACTGCCCGGGCCAGGCCGGTCCAGGGTCCAAGCTGGCCGTTGAGGCGGATAAAGTCGCCAAACAGGCGGCTGTGCAGGCCATCGAAGGTCATCCACCAACCCAGCAGCCAACTGCATACCAAAAATAACCGGACGGTGAGCGGGGTGCGGCCGGCAGGGGGCCGGACGCGGCGGGCGAGCGGGTCAGCGCTGGCGGCCATTGGCTCAGGCGTCACGCGGGCGCCTCAATGATTGCATTTCATGGGCAGATGGGCCGCGGCGCTGAGCGGCACGCCCGGCTGGAGGACAAACACTGTGATCGACTGCGGCGGATAGTCGGTCGTGAAGCCGGTCGTGATCACATTTTGATTGGGCAGGTGGACGATATGATGCAGGTCGGCGGCGCTGTAGCGATAGGCCGAGGCCTGGCCGGCAGCCGAGTAGCCGCTGAGCGTCAGGCTGCTGCTGAGCGTTTGTGTCAGGCTTTTGTTGATGACCATCACGGTCAGCGCGCCATCGCTGCCGCGCCGCGCGGCATACACTGCCAACTGGCCCTGGTCGGCGCTGGCCGCCTGCACGCCGGTCTCGCCGAAGCCATGGTGCTGGCCGTCATAATTGCGATACATGCGGAAGGCGAAAGCGCCGGGCTGGTCGGGGGCGGGCGGCGCCCACAGGGTGGCCAGGTCGAGCCCCTCGCGGCCAAATATGCCCAGCACATCCGCCTGGGCCACCGCGCCATTAATGCTGTCGAGCGCGCCCCAGTTGTACTCGGTGAGGGCCAGCCGGGTGCCTGGGTAATCGGCCGCCACCCAGCTCTTCATGCGCGGGATCAGATTAACCTTGTCGTCGATCCAACTCTCGTCCTGGTAAGACGGATCCCACAACGAGCGGGTGGAACGCAGCCGCAGCGCCTGGATGTCGGCCGAGCCGGCCCCAGACAGGGCCACGCCGTTGGCCTGCGGGTAGTAGTGCAAGTCGAGATAGTCCAGCAGACGCTGGCTGTGGACCTGGTCGTAGGCCTGCAACTGCTGCAGATACCATTCCACAAACGGCACATCGCCGTGGGCTTTGCGGTCGCTGCGCGTGTTCCACCAACTGCCGCCAGCGGCCACATCCTTGGCAGAGTAGAAATATTCGACCCAACCCCAGGCCACCGGGCCAAACAGCTTGGCGCCGGGGTCGGCGGCCTTGATGGCGGGCGCGTAAGCCAGGGTGCGGCTGATCAACTCATCATAGCTGACCGGCTGCGGGTGCACGTCGCGCTGGGTGCTGTTCCACAGCGCTGTTTCGTTATCCAGGTCATAAAACCGCACCCCGCCGGCGTTGGCCGCGCCATATTTGCCGATGAGGTGACTGATCCAGCCGGCGACAAAGGTGGGGCTGATGGCGATACTGGTGTTGAGCGGGTTGTTGCCGGTGATCGGCGTGTTCCCGATGGTGCCGTTGCCGCAGGGCGCGTCGGGCGCGACGGACTGCTGATTAAGAAACTGGCTGGTTGGAAAGCCGCAGTTGCGCGGGTTGGCGTTGCGCGGGCCTTTAGGGGTGTAACCGATCAGCGGCAGGGTCAGCAGAGTGTCGGTGCCGTTGGCCTTGTTTTGGTCGACGAACTGGTCGCTGGACGAGCCGTCGGGCAGGTTTTGCGGATTGGCGTTGTCATTGTCGATGTTTTCAAAGAACCAGTCACTGGCGTGGTTGCTGATATCGAGCTGCCAGTTGTAGCGGGTGGTGGCATTGCCGCCCCAGCGGTTGACCGGCAGATTGATATCGGCGGCCAGGGTCGGGTCAGCGAAGTTCAGGCCGTAGATATCGGGGCTGATGGCGTGCAGGCCGGTCGAGGCATCGACGGTGAGCGCCGGGCCGCTGCTGGGCGGGGGCGTGGTGGGCGTGGGCAGGCCGGTGTTCAGCAGCGCGATGTCGTCCAGGTAAAACGTGGGCTGCGAGCCTGCTATGTTGTTTTGCCAATCGACCGCCGTTATTTGGCTGGGGTTGGCGAACTGCGACAGGGTCAGGCTGACCAGGGTCCAGGTATTCGCCACCGGCGGAGGCATGACAATCAGGCCATTGGCGCCGGTGCCTTCCAAGTAGACGCGGATCAGTTGGCCGCCGCTGCTGCCGCCGTTGACCCAAAAGCTCAGGGTGTCATAAGCCGCACCATCCACGCCATCGGGTTCAGCCAGCTTAAACCCGCTCCAGCCGCCGGTGTAGGTGACGGCAATGGAATGGCTGCCGGTATGCACCGGTGACGAGGTGGACAGGTTGCGCGTGATCGGATCCCATGACCAATCTTGCCAACCCGTGCCCAGCGCATCGGCATAGACGGTCAAGCTGGACAGTGCTGGCCGCGCGGAAGGCGTGGCAGTGGGAACAGTGGCGTAGGCGCTGCAAGCCAGGGCTAGGAGTGCCAGAGGCAAACCAGCAGCTAACAGCAGGCGCGGAAAAAGACGGCGAAAAGGCATTGAAGAAGGTTCACTTGCGATGAAGAGGCGTTAGTGTACCGCAAATTGGGGTCCGTGGGCAGGGCGGACCTCACCCCGCCTATGGCTTTCTCAAGAACGGCAAGCTAGCGGGGCCGGAGTGCCACAGGCGGCTGAAACCGCAGCAACGAAGGCACAACCCACAACTGCGTTGGGGCAGGTGAGCCCGCCTGCGCGGGCTGGTTGCGCTCATTGGCGGTTGGCGTAGCCGCCAGACCCGACTTTGAGAAAGCCATATCACCCCGACCCTCTCCTGGCCCGCTGCGCGAAAAGCAAAGGCGCGGACCAGGAGAGGGAGAGGCGTTAGAGCAATATCAAATGCGATCTAAAACAGTTGGAGCTGGTGCTGCGGCTGGCGGCCGTCGAGCAGCACAAAGGGCGCGGCGCGGCTGGCGCTGATGCCCAGGCGCTTAAGGTCGGAAAGTTCACGCAGGCGGCCCAGGCGGCGGGCGGCCAGGAGCACGTCGGCGCCCTTAGGGCCGATGCCGGGCACGCGCAGCAGAGTCTGGCGGTCGGCCTTGTTCAACTCCACCGGGCGTTCGCGCAGGTTCTGGTTGGCCCAGCCCAGCTTGGGGTCGTGCTCCAACGGCAGGCGGCCATCGCTGGTGAAGGGCAAATCTTCCAGATCGAAGCCATAGTCGCGCAGCAAAAAAGAGGCCTGGTACAACCGGTGCTCGCGCCAGGGGTTCTCGGGCGCCTGATTTTCCAGGGGCGTGTCGGATACCGGGCTGAAGGCGGAAAAGTAGACCCGCGCCAGGTGCAACTGGCGCGTGAGGTACTGGGTGGTGGTCAGGATTTCCAGATCATCTTCCCCGGCCGCGCCTACCACCATTTGCGTCACCAATGACGGCCAGCGGCCCTTGAAGGCGGCGTGCGGCAATTGCGTGCGCCGGATCTCGTCCACCCACTTCAGCGGCTGGAGCAGCTCCTCGATAAACACCTTGTGGGGCGCGAGCTTGGCCAGTCGGGCGGTGTTGGGCGCTTCCAGGTTGATGGACACCCGGTCGGCCAGCTCCATGCTGCGCAACACCTGGTCGCGCTCCACGCCCGGCATCAACTTGAGATGCACATAGCCCTGGAAGTTCTTCTTGCGGCGCAGCACGTCGACGGTGTCGATCAGCCGGTCCTGGGTGCGCACACCGCCGCCAGCGATGCCGGAGCTGAGGAACAGGCCTGTGACCGTGCCGGCCTGATGCATCTGGGTGAAGACGGTGGCCATCTCTTCGGGCTTGAAGGTGGCACGGCGAAAGTTGCGCCGGGCGCGGAAGGGGCAGTAAAAACAGTCGCGCTCGCAAGCGGAGGTGAGCAGGGTCTTGAGCAGGGCCACGCGCCGGCCGCCGGGCGCCACGGCGTCATAAACGCCCAGCGAGTGCTTCTTGCGCTCCAGGGAGGCGGCGGGATCAGGCGCGCCCTTGGTGAGCACTTCGGTGACCCGAGCGCCTGCGACGCTCGCATCGTAGGCCTGACGCAGCTCAACGGGGGAATGGCCGCAGGGCGCGCGTGACTTGGGGTCGGGCGGCGTCCAGTCAGCCGGCGAGCCTGGGCGCGGCCCGGCATCGGCATCTTCCACCGGTTCCAACCCCATCAGCCCACCCACCAGACTGAGCTTGCCCATGGCATCCATGGGCAGCATTATAGAACAGGTGATCTAGTTGTCAATCATTTAAGAGATAGGAAAAACGTGTGCGCCCGGGAGTCGATTGCATCGACTCCAGGG
>JAYTFQ010000164.1:0-8799 GCA_043734225.1 Anaerolineales bacterium
CCGCCCACCAGGATTTGAGCGATAAACAGCGCGCCAGTGACGACGGCGGCCACGAACACCGGCTCATCCTGGCGACGCAGCCGCCAAGACTGCACCACCGAGCCGAGGATGAGCAGGCCAACCAGTCCAGCCAAGTAACGGTGAGCAATGTGGATGAAGCCCAGCGCGCTATCCGGCAGCACGCCGCCATTGCACAGCGGCCAACCCAGGCAGGCGTACTCGGCGTTGTTGGCGGTGACCAGCGAGCCGGTGATAAGCACCACAAACACGCCCAAGGCGGAAATGGTAACCAACTGGCTGAGGACGTCGAAGGTGAACAAGCTATCGGCGATGCGCGGGTTGCGGCCATATTGGAAGGCCATGACTGTGGTCACCAACAGCAGCGCCAGCAGCGCCTGGGCGTTGGCCAGGTGCAAGGCCACCACGCCGGCCGGCAGGGAAAATTTGACGGTCACCGCCCCGAGCAAAATCTGAATAACCAGCAGTGCCACGGCCAAAAGCGCGGGCGCCACAATCCAGCGCACCGCTCGATAGCGGCGCCAGGCCACATAGGCGGTGGCCAGCACCAGCGGCGTCACCCGGGTGGTGACCAGCCGGTGGGCCAATTCAATGAACGTTTGCAGATCGAGCGGCGGGAAAAGTTGGCCGTTGCACAGCGGCCAGGAGTCGCCGCAGCCCAGCCCGGAGCCGCTCACCCGGACGATGCCGCCGAGGACGATTAACAGGAAGGTAACTACGGTGGTCACCAGCGCCAGCCAGCGAAAGCGGGCGGCGTTGGGTTGAAGCGGCAATGCGCTGGTCATGCGGTTTGGCCTTGCAAGCCCCATCCCCGGCCTGGCGCGTGGGCGCCCGGTTCGGGGATGAGGGACAGCTTAGATATTCGCCGACTCGGCTGCGGCTTGCTGCGCCTCGCGCTTCAAGATCCACAGCGGGTCGCGGCCCTTAACGGGCGGCACGCTATCGAAGTTATGGGCCGGCGGCGGCGAGCTGGTGGCCCACTCCAGAGTGGACCCTTCCCACGGGTTATCGCCCGCCGGCACCTTGCGCCGCGCGCTGAGGACGAAATTGATCATGAACATCAGAATCGAAAGAGCGATGACGAACGCGCCGATGGTGGAGATCAGGTTCCAGATGTCCCAGCCCTGACCGGGGGCGTAGGTGTAGATGCGGCGCGGCATGCCCAGGATGCCGCTGATGTGCATGGGGAAGAAGGTGAGATTGAAGCCGATGAACATCAGCCAGAAGTGCCACTTGCCCCAGCGCTCGTCCATCATCCAGCCGCTCATCTTGGGCAGCCAGTAGTAGAACGAGCCGAACACCGCGAACATGGAGCCGCCAAACAACACGTAATGCAGGTGAGCGACCACAAAGTAGGTGTCGTGCACCTGCCAATTGACCGGCACGGCAGCCAGCATCACGCCGCTCAACCCGCCGATGATAAACATGGAAATGAAGCCGATCATAAATAGGAGCGGCGTTTTGAGCTGGAGCGCCCCGCCCCACAGCGTGCCGATCCAGTTGAAGATCTTGATCCCAGTCGGCACGGCAATGATCATGCTGGCTGTGGCAAAAAAGGTGTTCACCGCCAGGCTGGAGCCCACCTGGAACATATGGTGGGCCCAAACGGAGAAGCCGAGAATCGCGATTGCGGCCGAGGACCAGGCCACAAAGCTGTAGCCAAACAGCGGCTTCTTGGAAAACACGGGCAGAATTTCGGAAACGGCGCCCATGCCGGGCAGCACCATGATGTAGACGGCCGGGTGCGAGTAGAACCAGAACAAGTTCTGCCACAGCAGCGGATCGCCGCCTTGGGCCGGCAAGAAGAAGTGGGTGCCAAAGTGACGGTCGGCCAGTAGCATGGTGATGGCGACCGACAGCGACGGGGTGGCGAACAGCACCATGGACGAGGTGACCATCATCGTCCACACAAACATGGGCATCTCGGTCAATTTCATGCCGGGCGCGCGCATGTTGATGATCGTCACCAGGAAGTTGATGGCGCCAATGAGCGACGAAGCGCCTAGCAAGTGCAGGCCGAGGATCCAGAAGTCAATGTTGCGGCCCGGGTCGAAGATGGCGGTGGTCAGCGGCGGATAGGAGGTCCAGCCGGCGTTAGGCAACTGCGCGTAACCGTCCGGCCCGATGAAGAGGAAGGACGAATACATGACCAGCCCGCCGAAGAGCAGCAGCCAAAACGACAGCGCGTTGAGGCGCGGGAAGGCCATGTCGCGCGCGCCAATCATCAGCGGCACAAGAAAATTGGCAAAACCGGCCCAGATGGGCACGACCACCAGGAAGATCATAGTGGTGCCGTGCAGGGTAAACATTTCGTTGTACAGCGTAGGGTTGAGTACCTTCATGTTGGCCTGGGCCAGTTGGCTGCGCACCAACAGCGCTTCCAGGCCGCCAATCAAGAAGAAGAAAAAATTGACGAACAGGTACATGATGCCGATGCGCTTGTGGTCGACCGTCGTCACCCAGTCGATGATTTCGGTTACGACCGAGCGGCGCGCGGTCGGCAGGGCTTGCGCGTGTGTCGTCATAGATATCCTTTGTGCCCCAGGTTACTTCAACGTGCTCAGATACGCGACAAGCTGGCCCACCTGGACATCCGACAGCCCGAGCGTGGGCATATCGTTGCCCGGCTTGACCGACTGGGGATCCTTGATCCAGGCGCGCAGGGTCTCGGGCGTGTTGGCCAAAACGCCGCCGGCGATGAACCCGCGGCTGGCCATATGTGTCAGGTTCGGGCCGACCACTCCAGCCGCGGCGGTGCCTTGAATGGCGTGGCAGCCGATGCAGGGCAGGCTGGCGAACAGCTTTTGGCCCGCGGCGGCATCACCGCTGAGAGTTTCGGGCGCGGCGGCCGGCTGCTTCTGGTTGGCGACCCAATTCTTGAACTCCTCGTCCGTGCGCACGACGACGGCAAAGCGCATCTGGGCATGCTCCAGCCCGCAGAATTGGGTGCACTGGCCGCCATAGTAGTATTGGCTGGCCGTGTTGGGTGTAAACACCACCCGGGTGGTGTAGCCCGGCACCGCGTCGGCCTTGCCAAACAGCTCCGGCACCCAGAAACCGTGCTCGACGTCGTTGGACTCGATAGAGACCTGAATGTTGGTGTTGACCGGAACAATCAGTTCTTCGGCCGTGACGATGCTCTGGTCGGGGTAACGGAACTCCCACCACCATTGATGGCCGATCGCTTTGACGTTAAGTACGTTGGAGGCAGAGACCGCCTTGACCTGCCCCATGGTCTGCAGGGTGAAGCCGAGCAGCACCGCCAGGATGACGGCCGGGGCAGCGGTCCAGGCCAGCTCCAGCTTGGTGTTGCCGTGGAACTGCATGGCCGATTCGGGCGGCCGGTTGCGAAAGCGGAAGACCGTGAAGAAAAGCAACCCTTCCACCAGCACAAAAATGATGGCGGCCGTGATCAGGATGAAGTTGAACAACCCGCGGATTTCGATGGTCTCCGTGGAGGCCGCGTTGAAAATGGAGGGCGTGTTAAAGGTAACCATGCAGAACGGCGGGCAAATGACGCCCAGCGTGTTTTGGGCCACAGCCCGGCTGGCGGGAATGGCCACAATCGCCAGCACAGCCACCAGCGCGGCTGCCAGACCGATTAGCCAAAGGCGTGATGAGCGCTTTTTCAAACGTGCCTCCGGATTAGTTCATTCGACTGGAAGAGGGCATGCGACCCAATTCGTGGGGATTATATGCAATCGCAGAGATTGCGTCAAATTGCACTTACGCGATCTTCGCGCGGATCATCGTTTTCAAATTCAGGATGATCGTGCTAGAATGCCGCCAATCTCTCTATTGCAGGAGCCAGCCTTTATGAGCCAAACCCTCGATCCGCATGCCGGCCACTCGGCCGAGGGCATCCATCTGCCGAAGCCCTCGGTGACGCCTCTCGTTTGGGCCGCCGGCTTTATGCTGGTTGCCTTTGGCATTATCGCCGGCCCAGGGCCGCTGTTGCCCGGCACCGCCATCCCCGGCTATGGATTGTCGGCCCTGGGTCTCCTGGTCATTCTCACCGCCACGGGCGGCTGGTTGGTCGGCAATATTCAGCAGCGCGTGCACGCCTCAGAGACACCGGCCGTGGCAGCCAAGTTTGCCATGTGGTGCTTCCTGGGCACCGAGGTCATCATCTTCGGCGCCCTGATTACGCGCGTGGTCGGCATTTGGCTGGGCGATCCCACGGCCCATAAAGTGCTGACCGAGCCGCTGTCGTCGCTGCTGCTGGTCTCGCTGAATACCTTCTTGCTGCTGGTGAGCAGCCTGAGCGTGGTGCTGGGCCTATCGTCCATCGAGTCCGATAATCGCAACGGCCTGGTATTGTGGCTGCTGGTGACAGCGGTGCTGGGCGCGGCCTTTGTGACCATTCAAGGCTTTGAGTTTTCCAAGCTGGTCTCGGAAGGCGTCGTCTTCGGCAACAGCCAGTTCGCCTCGGCCTTCTATTTCCTGACCGGCAACCACGGCCTGCACGTGATCATCGGGGTGCTGTGGTGCCTGGTGGTTGTGGCGCGGGCGCTGCGGGGCGGGTTCACCAAAGATGAACACCTGGGCGTGGAGATTTTCGGCCTGTATTGGCACTTTGTGGATGTGGTGTGGATCATCATCTTTACCGTGGTGTACCTGATTTAGGAGACAGCCCAGATGGAGTCAATGGCTCACGCCCCCGCGTCCGGCGAGTCGCGCCACATCACGCCGCGCACTTATATCATTGTTTTTGGCTGGCTGACCCTGCTGACGGCGCTGGAAGTGATCACCGCCGCCATCGGGTTGGACGAGTCGATCCGGGTTCCGGTGCTGATCGTCATCGCGATCATCAAGGCGCTGCTGGTGGTGCTGTTTTACATGCACCTGCGCTATGACAGCCGCTGGTACTGGGTCACCCTGCTGGTGCCGATTGGCTTCATTGTACTGCTGTCCAGCATTCTTTTTGCCAGCACGAAATAGAAAGAGCGCCCAACTGGGCGCTCTTTCTATTTGCGGTTAGCCGGTCAGGTCAGGCTAGACGCGGACCTGGCTACCGATTCCCATGCTCCTGGCCACCAGCCGGCCCAGGAGCGGGTAGTCAAATTCCTGGCCCTTATAGACCAAGTAAGCGCCGTAGGCCGAGTAGAACAGTGCCAGGGCCGGCAACCCAACCAATTCCACGCCCGTGGCCAGGGTAAGCGCAAGCGCCGCCGGCATCAGCGCGATCCCGACCAACACCACCGACAACACCCCTGACACGGTCCAGGCGACCGCGATCATCGCGCCGGCCAGGCTGGCCGCGATCACATATACAATTCCGGCCACAGCCTGAAAAACCGTCGCTTGCAGCGCGTGATAGGCTGCATAGCGCGACCGATTGCTGAAGTACAGGTAAATGGCCAGGGGCACCAGCAGCCCAACAATGTGCCCCAGGCCGGCGGTGCTGGCCGCCACCAGCAGCGTCAGCACAGCGGTCAGGTGGGCCACAGCCGCCCAATTCCGCTCATGTTGGGTTGGCATCGCTAGCGCTTCATTGACCATGATCATCGCCCGTCACCTTTCATTCGACTTACTGTGTATTACGCCGCGAGGCGGCGCGGGTTGCACCGAGCCCGGATGTATAATCTCGCCCGTGATGACTGATCCGCCACTCACCAAACGCCAGCTCGGGCTGCTGATCCTTTTGGCCGGGGTCGGGCTGGCGGCCGTCATTGTGGCGGTCAATCTGTTTGGACTGGGGCACTTCAACGGGTTCGGACCAGCCAAGCACTTGGCGCTGGTTGGAGCCGGCGCCGCGGTGGTGTTTGGGCTGAGCCTGCTGCCGCTGGGCGATCGGCCAGCATGACGGACCTAACCCACCCGGCCTCCCTTCCCCGAACTCGCGTAGCAAGTTCGGATCCCGCTGGGCACGGCCAGGAACGGGCTCGTCGGGGAAGGTGGGAGCGGAGACTCGGCTTGGGTCTAGGCGTAGCATCCACAATACTGTTCCTAATTGCGCTGCTGGCGCTGCTAGCGCAGTTCGCGGTGTACGTGGACTACGCGGCGGCGCTGTTCCGTTTTCCATACGATTACGACCAGGGTGAGGGCTTCGAGCTGTATGACACGGTGCTGCACGCGCAGGGGCAGTGGCCGTACCGCGACAGCCAGGTGTTTCCCTTCTACACTTCAATCTATCCGCCGCTGTTTCATCTGCTGACGGTGCCGCTGGTGTGGGCCTTTGGGCCGCAGCTGTGGACGGGGCGGCTGGTGGGCTTCACCGCCTCGCTGGTAGCGGCGGGGGCGATTGGCTACTCGGTCACGCGAGCGGGGGGCAGCCGCGCCATCGGTGCGCTGGCCGGGCTGACCTTTCTGGCCTCCAATGATGTCTTCCATATAGGACCGCTCTTCCGCCAGCATATGACCATGGTCTGTTTCGAGACCCTGGCCATCGTGTGCCTGGCCCAGCTGGATGTGGGCCCGCCAAAACCCTGGCGGCGGCGGCCGGCCTTCTGGCTGGGACTGATTTTTTTGTTAGCAGCGGGCTATACCAAGCAGCTGGCGGCGGCCAGCGTGCTGGCCGGATTGGCTTTCCTGTTTATCCGCGGCCCGCGCTGGGCGCTGGTGGCCGGCCTGGGGCTGGCGGTGGCGGCCGGCGCGATGTTCTGGCTGATTGATCGCGCCACTGGCGGCTACTGGTATGTGTCAATCATCCGGGCCAATATCAACGCCTTTGATTGGACGCAGGCTATACAGTTCTACCGCCAATGGACCGAGCTGCACCGGCTGATCGTGGCGGTGGCGGCGGCGGCATTGGTGTACGAAATCTACCTGGGGCGGCTGTCCGCGTTCGGGATCTGGTTCGCCGTGGCCGTGGCCGACGCGGCGCTTTCGGGCAAGTTTGGGGCGGGCGAGTCCTATTTTGTGACCGCCACCGCGGCGGCCTGCGCGCTTTCAGGCATCGCCCTGGCGCGGGTGTGGGCGCGGCTGCCGGCCTGGCGGCAAGCCGAAGCGCCGCGCGCGCGCTACGCGGCGGCCGCGCTGGGACTGGCGATCCCCCTGCTCTATTTGGGACAGGCCCGGCTGACGCTGCATACGCCGACCACCGGCCCAGTCTATGGCCCGGTAGCCCAGGCGCTTGGCGTCTCCAGCGACTCCGGCTATTATGACTCGCAGGGCTACACGCAGCTTGGGCCGCATCCAACCCAGGCGGACATCGACGCTGGCGATGCAATTGCCGCGCTGGCGCGCGCGGCGCCGGGCCCGGTCTTTTCAGAAGAGGCCGGCTTCATGTTTAGGGCCGGCAAGCCGGTAGTCACCAACCCGTTTCCGCAACTCGTAATGTATCAGGCTGGCTTGTTCAACCCGGCCAACGAAATCGCCATGATCCAGCAACAGGCCTTTGGACTGGTCATCCTGCGGGCACAGTTCTACCCGCCGCCGGTGCTGCAGGCGTTAGGCGCCAACTACAAACCGATGACTGAAGTTCACATGAATGGTTTTCTCTATCGCATATTGGAACCCAGGGGCAAACCATAATGGGCCAGGGATAAATGTTTCCAGTTGCCGATGACCAATTACTGATTGCTCGGTGCCCATGACTGCCTTCCTGTCAGACACCCTCTGCAGCAACTGTCAATCGGCCGGGCTAGAGCTGCAAACCGAAAGCACGGCCGTGTGCCGCTATTGCGGCACGGTCAATACTGTGGCGGGTGAGATTTGCCCGCACTGCGAGTTTATTAATGCCAACGGGGCGCAGACGTGCGCGGAGTGTCACCAATCGGTGATGCGCAAGTGCCCAAAGTGCGGCACGTCGAATTGGGCCGGCGCCGAAACGTGCATGCGCTGCCAGCAGCCGCTGGATGCGGTGGCCTCGGTCGGCAGCCGCTACGTGGACACCGCCGCCCGGCTGCGCGCCCAGCAGCATGACGCGGCGGGCATCAAGGCCAAGGAAGCCGTTGATTCGAAGCGGCGGCTGGATGAAATGAACGCCACGGAAGCGCGCCGGCAGCAATATCTGAACCAGGCGATCAACACGCGCGACGGCCAGCAGCGCTTCTGGATCGGCGCGCTGATCGTCCTGGGCTTTTTGGTCATTACCGCGACCATCATTGGACTGGCGCTTAGCGCGCCACATTAACCTATATGACTCTGCCTACGAACAATTACACGGTGCAACTGCCGGTCTATGCCGGACCGCTCGATCTGCTGCTCCAGCTCATCGAGCGCGACGAGCTGGACATCACCCGCGTCTCGCTGGCGCAGGTCACCGACCAGTTCCTGTCGTATCTCAAGGTGCTGGAGACGATGAACCTGGGCGACATCGCCGATTTTCTGGTGATTGCCGCGCGGTTGATCCTGATCAAGAGCGAGGCGCTGCTGCCGCGACCGGTGGTACGCCAGCCGGGCGAGGAAGACCCGGGCGATGAGCTGGCCCGCCTGCTGATCGCGTACAAGCGCTACAAAGAGATTGCCGGCAACTTGCGCAGCCGGGAAGAGGCCGGGCTGCGGACATATTTGCGGCTGGCGCCGCCGCCTAAAGTGGAAGCACAGCTTGACCTGAGCGGCGTGACCACGCTGCACCTGCTGGCGGCGGTGCAGCACGCCCTGGCGCTCAACCCCGAAAAGCCGGCCCTGGGCACCGTCGTTGCCCAACCTAAGGTAACGATCCGCGACCAGATCCGCCTGATCGCGCACTCGCTGCACGCCGGCGGCGGAAAAGCCAGCTTCCAATCGATGCTCAGCCTGGCTGAGACGCGCATGGAAGTGGTGGTCACCTTCCTGGCGGTGCTGGAATTGATTAAGCGCCGCAAGATCGAAGCCAGCCAGAGCAGCCCGTTTGGC
>JAYTFQ010000165.1:0-3778 GCA_043734225.1 Anaerolineales bacterium
GGCCACAACATCCAATTCGGCTACAACTTCTTTGAGATCTTTGGCCGCCTTGGCAGTTCGTTCAAATTGAAGGGCACCGCCATGACCGACACCATTCCCGAAACACACCAACACCTGCTGCGGCGCGAGACGCGCGCCTTTGCGCACCTGTCCCTGGTGCTCAAGGACGGCACGCCGCACGTTTCGCCGCTGTGGTTTGACTATCAGGACGGGCTGTTCATCATCAACACCGCTCGCGGGCGTGTCAAAGACAAGGCCTTGCACCGCCATCCCTACGCCGCGCTGTGCATCAATGACCCGGCCGACCCGGATTGTTATCTGCTCATTCGCGGGCCCGTAGTCGAAGAGACCGAAGCCGGCGCCTGGGACCAGATTGACGACTTGAATTTGAAATACAACGGCGATCGCAATTTCACGCGCCGCCCCGGGCAGGTGCGCGTCACATACAAGATCAAGCCCGATCACATTTTCGGGGGCACCTGAGGTGCTGGCGGCTGATTTGCAGCAGGTGCTTGAAATGCGCCGCTCCATCCGGCGCTATACTGCCGAACCGGTGCCGGCCGAAATGGTGGAGCGGCTGTTGACGGCCGCCATCTGGGCGCCGTCGGCCCACAATCGTCAGCCGTGGCGCTTTGCCACCGTCACCACGCCGGAAGCCAAAAGCCAGTTGGCGCAGTCCATGGGCCGGCAGTTGCGCGCCGACCGGCTGGCCGATGGCGACTCGCCCGAGGCGGTGGCGGCCGATGCCAGCCGCTCGCAGGCACGGATTGAAGGCGCGCCGGTGGTGGTCGTGGTTTGCCTGACCCTGGCCGACATGGATCACTACCCGGACGCGCGCCGCGCGCAGGCTGAATACTTGATGGCGGTGCAGAGCGTGGCCATGGGGGTGCAGAACCTGCTGCTGGCCGCGCACGCCGAGGGGCTGGGCGCGTGCTGGATGTGCGCGCCGCTGTTCTGTGGCGAGGCCGTGCGCGCCGGGCTGGAACTGCCGGCCGATTGGCAGCCGCAGGCGCTGGTGACCCTGGGCTGGCCGGCCAGTAGTGGCACGCTTCGCGCAGCCACGCGCTGGGCTGCTGCCGAGCGCGGGGTGGCGCGATGAAGGTTGTGGCCCTGGCCGGCGGGGTGGGGGGCGCCAAGCTGGCGCATGGCCTGGCCCAAGCGCTGGCGCCGCAAGGCGTGCCGCCCGAAGCGCTGACAGTAATTGTCAACACTGGCGACGATTTTGAGCATCTGGGCCTGCCCATTTCCCCGGATGTGGATACGGTCATGTACACCCTGGCCGGGCTGGCCAACCCGGAAACGGGCTGGGGGCTGGCCGGCGAGACCTGGAGCTTTCTGGATGCCCTGGGCAAGCTGGGCGGCGAAACCTGGTTTCGGCTGGGCGACCGCGACCTGGCCACGCACGTTGAGCGCCGGCGGCGGCTGGAGGCCGGCCAAACCTTGACCGAGGTGACCCAGGCCTTGTGCGCCGCCCTAGGCGTGCGCGTCAGCGTGCTGCCCATGTCCGATGACCGCCTGCGGACCGTGGTGCAGACCGACGAGGGCGAGCTGGGCTTTCAGGAATATTTCGTCCATCGCCTGTGCCGCCCGCGCGTGTCCGGTTTTGTGTTCGCCGGCGCGGATCAGGCGCGGGCGACGCCGCGGGTGCTGGACGCTTTGAACGCCGCTGACCTGATTGTCTTTTGTCCCTCGAACCCGTTTGTCAGCGTGGGGCCGATCCTGTCATTGCCGGGTGTCAAAGAATTGGTGCGGGCGCGGCCGGCGCTGGCGGTCTCGCCCATTGTGGGCGGCCAGGCGCTCAAAGGCCCGGCCGGCAAGATGCTGGCCGAGCTGGGGCTGGATGTTTCGGCGGCGGCGGTGGCCGATTACTATCGGGGACTGTTGCAGTATTTTGTGCTGGACGCGGTGGATGAGCCGCTCTCGGGCGGGCTGCGCGGCCAGGGGCTGCGCGTGCTGGTGACGGATACTGTTATGCGCACCGACGCCGACCGGGCCCATCTGGCCCAGCAGGTGCTCGATTTTGCCGGTGTCTAATGGGGTGGTGAGCGTTCATGTCAATTTGGGCGATTGTTCCCGTTAAGCCTTTCTTGCGCTCGAAGAGCCGGTTGGCGGGCGTGCTGACGCCGGAGGAGCGCGCCGGGCTCAGCCGCGAGTTTTTGGGCCACGCCCTGGACGTGCTGGCCCAGGTGGCGAGCATCGAAACGATCCTGGTGGTCAGCCGCGATCCGGCGGCGCTGGCGCTGGCGCACAGCCGCCACGCGCATACGGTCACCGAGTCTGGCGCGCCGGATTTGAACGCGGCGCTGCAGCGCGCCACGCAGGTGGCCGGGGCCTCGCGCGCGCAGGGCGTGCTGATCCTGCCGACTGATCTGCCCTTCTTGAGCGCGGCGGATGTGGAGCAATTGCTGGCCGACGGCGTTGACGGGCCGCGGGTCGCTATTGCGCCGGACCGCCGCGACGAGGGCACCAACGCGCTGTTTGTGGCGCCGCCCGGCTTGCTGGCCTATGCGTTTGGCGAGCACAGCTTTGCCCGGCATCTGGCGCTGGCGCAGGCGGCCGGCGCGCGGGTGCGCGTGTGCCGGCTGCCGGGCATCGGCTTGGATGTGGATGGTCCCGAAGATTTGAGCTTGTATCGGTCGGCGCGTAAACCGCAGTAGGCGGGCGCGCGGGCCGGCTGGCCGCAGGAGGCCGCTATGGCAATAAATCGTGTGGCACTGTATCTGCAGGACGCTCACCCGCTGCGGGATGGCATCCGCTACGCCCAATACGCCGAGCAGAAGGGCTTTGAGGCCGTATGGCAGGCCGAGAGCCGGCTGGTGCGCGACGCCATTGTGCCCATGGCGGCCTTTGCCGCCACCACCTCGCGCATGAAGGTTGGCTCGGGCGTCATCAACAATTGGACCCGCAACATCGGCCTGCTGGCCATGACCTTCCTCACGCTGGATGACCTGGCGCCCAACCGCATCATCTGCGGCATCGGGGCCTGGTGGGACCCGCTGGCGCGCAACGTGGGCATTGAGCGGCGCAAACCGCTGCTGGCCATGCGCGAGACGGTGGAGGTGCTGCGGCGCCTGCTGCGGATGGAGAACGTCACCTTTCACGGCGAGTTTCACCACGTGACCGGCATCGAGCTGGACGTGGTGCACGGCCGGCGCGAGCCGCGCAACGTGCCCATTTACATTGGCGCCACCGGCGACCAGATGATGGAGCTGACCGGCGAGATCGCCGACGGCGCCGTGCTGAATTACTGTGTGCCGCCCGAATACAACGACAAGGCCATGGAGCTGCTGGACAAGGGCGCCCGCCGCGCCGGCCGCAGCGTGGCCGACCTGGACCGGCCGCAGTTGGTGGTGTGCTCGGTTGACCCCGACCGGCACACCGCCATCGAGAACGCCAAGGTTCTGCTGACTCAATATCTGGCCCAGCAGCCGCACATCGCCAAAGCCTCGGGCGTGTCGGAAGACGTGGTCAAAAAGGTCCAGTCCATCCTGGGCTGGCCGGCTACCCGCGAGCAAGTGCATGAAGCCATGCAGTACGTGCCGGACGAGTTCGTGCTCAAGATCTCCGCCACCGGCACGCCGGCCGAAGCGCGCGCCAAGGTGCAGGAATACATCGATCGCGGCTGCACCTGCCCCATCCTTTACCCCATGAGCGATCCGAAGTTGATGATCGACACCTTCGCCGTTCACGACTGAATCAGACTTCTTCGTATCGGCTCAGCCGGTCATAGAATGCCGGCCGAATTGGGTGCCGTGGTCAGACGAAGGTCTGACCACGG
>JAYTFQ010000166.1:0-4867 GCA_043734225.1 Anaerolineales bacterium
ACCCCCACACCCCCACACGGGTTTATCTCACGCCCCACACAATCCACAGCACCGGCATGAGCACCACGAACAAGATCAGCGTCAGCGGCAGGCCGACGCGGGCGTAGTCTTTGAAGCGATAGCCGCCGGGACC
Source organism: Anaerolineales bacterium (assembly GCA_043734225.1). GTDB lineage: Bacteria > Chloroflexota > Anaerolineae > Anaerolineales > UBA6663 > JAYTFQ01. Next base: position 134 of record JAYTFQ010000166.1, read on the forward strand.
CATGACCAGCAGGTTGGCCGAGTGGCTGATGGGCGTGAGAAAGGCGGTGGAGCAGCCCATGGCCACGGCCATGACGATGCCGCGCGGGTCGATGCCCAGGCCCTGGGCGGCGGCGATGGCGATGGGCGCCAGGACCACGGGCGCCACCTGGCCGCTGATGACCTGGGTGAGCAGGGTGGCGGCCCAGAACAGGCCGGCGGCCACGGCCAGCGGCCCGAGCGCGCCCAACGCCCTGACCAACGCCGTGCCCAGCAGCGCGGCGGCGCCGGTGCTGGTGAGCGCCAGGCCCAGCGGCAGCATGCCGGCGATGAGAAAGATCGAGCGCCACTCCACGGCGTGATAGGCGTCGTTCATATCCAGGCAGCCGAGCAAGATCATGAGCACCGCCGCCGAGAAGGCCGATTCGGCGATGGGCAGGACGTTGGCGGCGGCCAGCACGAAGGCCAGCGAAGTGAGCGCCACGGCCAGCCAGGCCCGGCGCGGCATTTCCACCGGGCCGGTGTCTTCTTCCAGCACCAGCAAGGCCGGCTCGTCGCGCAGCAGATCGATCTTGCCGCGCTGGCCTTGCAGCAGCAGCGCATCGCCGAAACGCAGCGGAATGTCGCCCAAGGCATCGCGCAGGGTATTGCCCTCGCGCCAGACGGCCAGCACCGACAGGTCGTACTTGTCGCGAAAGTGCATCTCGCGCAGGGTTTTGCCGGCGAAGCCGGAGCGCGGCGCCAGGGTGACTTCCACCAGGCTGACGCGTTCGGAAGCCAGGTTGCCCTTGAACTCCGGCGCGTGGGTGAGCACCAGGCCATAGCGGTCCAGGTCGGGCTGGTCGCAGATGCCGCTGAAGAGCACGATATCGCCTTCCAGCACGTCCTCGCGCTGGTTGGGCGCCAGGTCCACGTGCCCGCCGCGCGAAATGCCGATCACGTTCAGCGCCAGCTTCTCTCCCCACTGGCCCTCGGCCAGGCTAAGGCCGGCCATGGCCGAGCCGGGCTTGACGTAGGCGCCGGAGATGGCGCCGGTCATGCCATAGCTTTCGGCCAGGGTGCCGGTGGGCCGCACGGGGCCCTCCTGCCCGCCGATCTGTCGGCTGGGCAGCAGGCGCCGGCCAAAGACGGCCATGTAGACGATGCCGGCCACGGCCAGCGGCGCGCCGGTGGGCAGAAAGTCGAGCACGCTCAGGCCGCGGTAGCCGTGATCCACCAGGGCGGCGCTGGCCAGCAAATTGGCGGTGGTGAAGAGTGTGGCCATGCCGCCCAGCAGCGCCCCAAACGAGAGCGGCATGAGCAGGCGCGAGGGCGGCAGTCCCTTTTGGCGCGCCAGGCCGACCGTGGCCGGCAGCAGAACGGCGGCGGCGGCGACGGTGTTCATCATCACCGACAGCAGCGCGGTGGCGACCATGACCACCAACACGGCCCGGGCCTCGCTCTCCCCGGCCAGCCGGCCCAACTGCTGGCCCAGCACGCGGGTGGCGCCAGTGCGCTCCAGCCCGGCGGTGATGATGAACAGCGCCAGGATGGTGATGACCGCTGAGCGGCTGAAGCCGGAAAACAGGTCCGCCGGCCCGACCAGGCCGGTGAGCCCCAGGATGACCAGCACCAGCAGCGCCACCAGGTCTGGCCGCAGCCGGTCGGCGATGAGCAGGACGGCGGCGGCCGCGACGAGGAGGAGGACAGCGGCGATGGGGAGGGTCATTGGCGGAGGAATTATAAACGACGAAGGACGAGGGACGGATGACGAAAGACAAATACTTAACCGCGCAGACGCGACCCCCCGCGAAAGGCGCAGGGGGCAGGCGACGCAAAGGGGTAGAAGGGGGTGGCTGATTGGAATGAGGTGACAGGAAAGCTGAGGATGGAAAAAGGGGCGGCGAGATGGTTTGAAAACCTTGTACGAAAATCGCTGCTGGCTGCCCCGCCCACGATTTGGGGCGGTTCGCACAGGCGGGTTATCCGCAAGCGTGGAGCGCCCAAATTCCTACGCTCGGATAATGGCAGCGAATTCACCGCACAGGAGGCGCAGATCTGGCTGGATGAACGTCAGACAGGCCCCGCGTTTATTCCGCCCGGCCAGCCCTGAAAAAACGCCTTTGTCGAATCGTTTCACGACAAATTTCGCGATGCGTGTTTGAAGCGCGAATGGTTTCAGTCGTTGCAGGAAGCCCAGGTCGTCATCGAAAAATGGCGCCGGCATTACAATACGCAATGGCCGCACCGTGCGCTGGACTATCAAACCCCAGCGCGGTTCGCAGCCACGTGCCAGGCGAAGCGCTGAGTCTGTCATTTCGCTTGGTCATAAAAACCGAGGCATGTCAAATACAGCCGGGGACTTTGCAATTTGAATGCCCCTACCCGCAAGGAGGATAAGCATGACGACTGAAACGCTGTACGAAGACGCCAGCCCGCTGCTCGACGATCCGGACGCGCTGCGGCAGCGCATGGCGCGCGATGGGTTCCTGTTCGTGCGCGGGCTGTTGGCGCGCGAGACCGTGCTGGACCTGCGGCGCAAGGTGGTGGGCATACTGAGCAAGTACGGTTGGCTGGCCCCCGGCGCTGACCCGATGGACGGCCTGGTGGACCCCTCGGTCCACGACATGACGCCCGAATGCGGGGTGGGTGTCACCCGCGCGGCGTATGAAGACGTTTACAAGACCGAAGATTTTCACCGCCTGGCGCATCACCCCATCGTGCTGGGGCTGATGACCAAGCTCATGGGCGAACACGTCCTCGTCCATCCGCGTCACATCGCCCGCATGATGTTTCCGGTGAAGAGCACCGCGCCGACGCCGCCGCACCAGGACCATATCTTTATCCAGGGGGCCAAGGCGGTCTACACCTGCTGGCTGCCGCTGGGAGATTTCAGCGAGGCCATGGGCGGCTTGCAGGTGATGCGCGGGTCGCACAAGCTGGGCTTGCTGCCGGTGCGGGCGGCCGAGGGCGCCGGCGGCCGCTCGGTGATCCTGGATGGGCTCGAGCCGGAATGGATGCACGGCGACCTGGCGGCCGGCGATGCGATCATCTTCCATAGCCTGGCGGTGCATCGGGCCGTGCCGAACACGTTTAAGGACCGGGTACGCCTGTCGGTGGATTACCGCTACCAGCCGCTCTCGCTGCCGGTGGAGGAGAAATCGCTGCTGCCGCACTGCAACTTGCTGCCATGGGACGACATCTATGCCGGCTGGAAATCCAGCGACTTGCAGTATTACTGGAAGCAATATGCGCTGGAGTTCCAGGAGTTTGATGACTCGCTGCTGACGATCCAGCCTGGGTGAGGCCGCGGGCTGGGGTGGCGTTCATGATCGACAAGGCCGTGAAGCACCTGCCGGAGAACGATGAGGGCTTTTTTGATTAGCGCGGCCTGCCAGCGAGCGGCTGGCATTCCGCGCTCTCAGGCACAAGGCCCGCTTTGTTTGGACGTATAATCCACGCATTCCTGGCAAAATGACGCAAATCGGGGCCAACTGTGAGTGTTGACGACAGCAACGCCAATGAACCGCTGATCGAGCCACTCACGCGGCGCGAGCGCGAGGTTTTGGGCTTGCTGGCGCAAGGCTACTCCGCGCCGGAAATCGCGCAGAGCCTGACGCTGGCGGTCAGCTCGGTCAAGTCTCACATCCAAAACCTGTATGGCAAACTGGGCGTCAATAACAAACGCGCGGCGCTCAACCGCGCCCAGGCGCTGGGCCTGCTGCATTCGGCGGCCGGGCCGACGGCGCTGGTTTCATCATCGGCCGAGGACGAAGCTGCGCCCGAGCCGGGCGAGCCGCCTTTCAAGGGCCTGCTCTATTTTGACGAGCGAGACGCCGCGCTGTTCTTCGGGCGCGAGGCGCTGGCGGCCAAGCTGGCCGCGCGGCTGAGCGCCGGGCGCGGACCGGGCGGACCGGGACCCACGCGCTTCCTGGCGGTGGTGGGCGCTTCGGGCAGCGGCAAGTCGTCTATCGTGCGGGCGGGCGTGATCCCGGCGCTCAAGCTGACCGAGAACCCGGCGCGGCGTTTTGCACGGATCCAACTCATGACCCCCACGGCTAAACCACTGGAGGCGCTGGCCGTCAGCCTGAGCCTGCCCAGCGACCCGGTGAGCGCCACGACGGCGCTGATGGATGAATTGGCGCGGGATGAACGCACACTCCACGTGCATGCGCGGCGCTTGTTTGCCGGGCACGAGCCCGCCGACCGACGGATGCTGCTGGTGGTGGACCAATTCGAAGAGGTGTTTACCCTGTGCCACAGCCCGGCGGAGCGGCAGGCGTTCATCGCCAACCTGGTGTGGGCCACAGCGCCGGAGAACGATGGGCCGACGACAGTGGTGATCACGCTGCGGGCGGACTTTTACGCGCACTGCGCGCCGTATGCCGGGCTGCGCGAGGCGCTGGCCAAACAGCAGGAGTACATCGGTCCGATGGGCGCCGAAGAATTGCGGGAGGTGGTTGAACGGCCCGCCCGGGCTGGGGGATGGACGCTGGCTCCTGGGCTGGCGAATTTGATCCTGCGGGATGTGGGGGACGAGCCGGGCGCGCTGCCGCTCCTGTCGCACGCGCTGCTGGAGACCTGGCGCCACCGGCGCGGGCGCACGCTGACGGTCGACAGCTATGAGGAGGCGGGGCGGGTGCAGGGCGCAATTGCCATGACCGCCGAGGCCGTGTTCCAGATATTGACGCCCGATGAGCAGGTCATCGCCCGGAGCATCTTCCTGCGGCTGACGGCGCTGGGCGAGGGCACGCAGGACACACGCCGGCGGGCGGAC
>JAYTFQ010000167.1:0-1543 GCA_043734225.1 Anaerolineales bacterium
TCTTTGCCGTGGTGCTCAATGCTGGCGCCACAGGCAAGTACCAATTCCCGGGGTTCCCATCGTTCGCGATCTTGTTGGCCGCCGGGGCGTTGGCCTGGTTCAGGTTGCGGTGGCAGGGCTGGGTCACGGCGGGTTTGCTGCTGCTCACCGCCGCGGCCTCGGCCTATGCCATCTTCGGTCTGCTGCGGCCCAGCTACGGGCCGCCGCCGTCCCCTACCCCGGCTGAGCTAAACGGCGCCACCCCGCTGGAAGCTGACCTGGGCGGAGCCACCCGGCTGTTGGGCTACCACCTGGACCAGACAAGCGTCAAGCCGGGCGACACGCTTCAGGTGCACGTCTTCTGGCTGCCAAAGGCCACCACCGTGAACCCGCAGACCGTCTTTATTCAAGTCTTCGAACCGGGTGTGGGCGTTGTGGCGCAGCGCGATATTTATCCCGGTGGCGGCACTTACCCAACGACATTTTGGGTGCCGGGACGGGCATTCGCGGATACCTACTACCTGCATCTTGCGCCCGACGCCCCGCCAGCCAATGGGGCACAAATCTTGTTTGGGCTGTATGACGAGGACACCGGCCAGCGTCTGACCGCCACCGGCGGCGACGCGGACCCAGGCGGCAACAATTGGGTTCAGCTTGGCACTGTCAACATTCAACCATGAGCAACTGGCGCGCTGCTCGCTGGTTGCCGCGATTTGATCTGGGTCTGCTGGCGGCCCTGGCGTTCGCATTGGTGTCAAGCTGGGCGATGGTCAGCCGATCAAGCCTGCCAATCCTCACCGACGCGCACCATCACATCTACCGCACCTTTGAGATCATTCAGGCCTGGCGCCAAGGCATCTTCTTTACGACCTGGGCGCCGGACTTCTATTACAGCTACGGCTACCCGGTCTTCAATTTCTACGCACCCTTCACCCATTATCTATCGGCCGCGTATGGTATGTTTTTTGGCCCAGTGGCTGGGGTGAAATTTTCGATGGTGCTGTCCACGTTTCTGGGCACCATTGGGATCTATTTGTTTGGCCGCGAGCAGTGGGGGCCGCTGCCGGCGGCCGTGAGCGCAGCGGTTTATGCCACCGCGCCCTACATTGCTTTGACGGAGCCCATTACGCGCGGCGCGATGCCGGAGGCCTTTGCCATCGGGATGGGACCGATTGTGTTGTGGGCCTTCACCCGGTTGATGCGCACCGGCGCGTGGCGCTTCTTGACGCTCTCCGCCGTCAGCCTGGCCATTCTGATCGCCTCGCACAACCTGCTGTCGTTTGTGCTGATCGGGTTCACCGCCGCCTGGATCCTGTGGGACATCGCCTTTATCCACACGCCAACCAGCCACGCGGGCTGGGTCGAGGCGCTGGCGCGGCCGGCCGCCGCCGGTGTGCTGGCAGTTGGCCTGACGGCCATCATCTGGCTGCCGGCCATCCTGGAGCGCAACACCATTCAATACTGGAAGGCCTTCGCCTATCCACCTTTCAATCGCTACACCGCGGCCAGCGCCTTGCTGGCGCCGGCCACCAGCGCCGACGCGAATATGTTTGACGCCTCGGAG
>JAYTFQ010000168.1:0-7023 GCA_043734225.1 Anaerolineales bacterium
CCCGATGCAAAAAACGGCTTATTCAGGGCGAAGGCGCCAGGGCTGCTGGGTCTCGCTCATGATATACTCGCGCCCAATCCCCTATGACAACTTCCACCCCTTCAACCGAATCGCTGCGCGAGCTTGAGCACCAATTAAACAAACGCCTGCCCGGGCAGGCGCGTTTCGACGCGCTTTCGCGCGTATTGTACAGCACCGATGCCTCCACCCATCAGATCGAGCCGCTGGGCGTGGTCTTCCCGCGCACCGCCGACGACCTGTGCGCGGCGGTGGAAATCGCCGCCGGCCTGAAGATACCCGTGCTGCCGCGCGGCGCCGGCACCGGCCTGGCCGGCCAGACCATCGGCGCGGCGCTGATCATCGACTGCGCCCGCCATCTCAACCATGTGCTGTCCATCGACCGCGAGGCGGGCACGGCTGAGGTGGAGCCGGGCCTGGCCGGCGGGCCGTTCGCCCGCCAGGCTGCCCCGCTCGGTTTACAGTTCGGCCCCGATCCGGCCTCCGTCGAGCGCGCCACCTTCGGCGGCATGATCGGCAACAACTCCACCGGCGCGCACTCCATTCGCTATGGCATGACCGGCGACCACCTGCTGGCGCTGGAGGTGGTGCTCAGCGACGGCTCACCGGCGCGCTTTGAGTCGCTGACGGAGGCCGCCGCGCTGGCCAAATCAAAAATCGATTCACTCGAAGGCCGCATCTATGGCGAGGCCCTGCGCCAGCGCCAGGTGTACGCCCAGGCCATCGAGCAGGATTGGCCGCGTGTGTGGCGGCGCGCTTCCGGCTACAGCCTGAACTATCTTACCGGCTTCACCCCCTCCCAGCCGCCCGCCTGGTGGGCGGGCGACCGGCCCTATCCGCCGGCGAGCGGCTTCAACCTGGCCCCGGTGATGGCCGGCTCGGAAGGCACGCTGGTGCTGGTGCGCCGCGCGCGCGTGCAGTTGGTGCCGCGCCCGGCCTGCACCGTGCTGGCGGTGCTGGCCTTCCCCTCCACCGTGGCTGCCTGCGACGCCGTGCCCGAGCTGCTGCTGGCACAGCCGGGGGCGATGGAGCTCATCCCCGGCGCTTTGTTGGAGGCCGCCCGGCGCGTGCCCTCCATGGCTCGCCGCATGAGCTTTGTGACGCCCGCCGAGTCCGGCCCGAATGCGGCGCTGCTGGTGGCCGAGTTCAGCGGCGACACGCCGGCCGAGGCGCTGGCGGCTGCTGCCCGCCTGCGCGGCCGCGGCCGCCTGGTGACCGACACGACCCAGCAGTCCGACCTGTGGGCCGTGCGCGCCGGCGGCATGGGCCTGATCACCAACATCCCCGGCGAGCTGCGCCCGCTGGATTTTATTGAAGACGTCAGCGTGCCGGTGGAGCACCTGGGCGAATACGTCACTCGCGTGGACGCCATCCTGGCCGAGCTGGGCACCAGCGGCGTGTGGTACGCGCATGCTTCGGCCGGCGTGCTGCACTTCCGCCCGCTGATCAACTTGCGCACCGCCCAGGGCCTGGCCGATATGCGCACCATCGCCGAGCAGGTGGCCGTGGTGGCCGTCAGCCTGCGCGGCGCCATGAGCGGCGAGCACGGCGACGGGCTGGCGCGCAGCGAGTTCAACGCGCAGATCTTTGGCCCGCGCCTGATGCAAGCCTTTGGCGAGTTCAAGCACGCCTTCGATCCCAACAACCTGCTCAACCCCGGCAAGGTGCTGCCCGAGCCCGGCCACGGCCTGGATCGCGACCTGCGCTACTCGCCCGATTACCGCATCATCCCGGTGAACAGCCTCTTCGCCTATCGCAAGGAGGGCAGCCTGGCCGGCGCGGCCGAGGCCTGCGTGGGCGCCGGGGTGTGCCTGCAGGATGGCGGCGTAATGTGCCCCTCCTACCAGGCCACGCGCGACGAGCAGCACGTCACCCGCGGGCGCGCCAACGCCCTGCGCGCCGCCCTCTCCGGCCGGCTGCCCAAGGGCGCGCTCACCAGCGAGCAGATGTATCAGACGCTGGACCTGTGTTTGGAGTGCAAGGGCTGCAAAGCCGAGTGCCCGGCCACGGTGGACATGGCCCGCATGAAGGCCGAGTTTCTGAATGTCTATCAGGCCGAGCACGGCGTGCCGGCCCGCAGCCAGCTCTTCGGCCAGATCAACGCCGTCTCAAAGCTGGTGCGCCCGGTGGCCGGCCTGGCCAATTGGGTGAACAGCCTGCCAGTGGTGCGCCAGGTGATGGCGCGCACTATGGGCATCGCCCACCAGCGCCCGCTGCCACCCTTCCAGTCGCACACCTTCCGCGACTGGTTCCAGTCGCGCCCGGCGACAGCGCCCAGGCCCGGCGCGCAGCCCATCGCGCTGTTCGTGGACACCTACACCGACTACAACTATCCCGCGCTGGGCCAGGCCGCCGTGCGCGTGCTGGAGGCCGCCGGCTGCGCCATCGAATTGGTGGCCCAGCAGGGTTGCTGCGGCCGGCCGATGATCTCCAAGGGCCTGCTCAGCGCCGCCAAGGCGGCCGCCGCCCACAATCTGGATGCCCTGGCGCCGTATGTGGCCCGCGGCCTGCCCATCATCGGGCTGGAGCCGTCCTGCCAACTCACCCTGCGCGATGAGTACCTGGAATTCTTCCCCGATGACCCGCGCGCCGAGGCCATTGCCCACGCCTCGTTTCTAATCGAAGAGTTCCTCACCCAGCCCGGCGCGGATGGCGCCCGCCCGGTGGACCGCCTGCGCTTCCGCGCACCCACGGCGCCCTGGCTGCTGCACGGCCACTGCCACGCCAAATCGCTGGTGGGCACGGCGCCCACGCTGGCCCTGCTGCGCGCCACCGGCGCCGAAGTCAGCGAGATCGCCAGCGGCTGCTGCGGCATGGCCGGGTCCTTCGGCTACGAAGCCGAGCACTACGACATCTCCATGCAGATCGGCGGCCTGAAGCTCTTCCCGGCCGTCAACGCCGGCCAGCAAGCCGGCGCCAGCATCACCGCGCATGGCGTCTCCTGCCGCGCCCAAATCCAAGAAGGCACCGGCGTTATCGCCCGCCATCCCATCGAAATGCTGGCGGAGTACCTGGAGAGCTAATTCATCGCGGACACTTTAGGCCTGAGCTGTTCGCGGCCAGCTATGTTTCCAGCGCATACGCGGCGGCTTGCTCCCAACCCATGGCCAGCCCCTCCGCCCAGGCGGCGTTGAAGGCCGTCTCATCAAGCTGAGTGCGCGCTAGCGCCACGGCGCCGACGAAGTCGGACCGCTCGACCGCGGGAATCGGGATGCCGATTCGTTCGCGCAGGGCCGCGGCGGCGCCCAACAGCCGCGCAGCGCGCCCGGAGAGGTGGGCCGCGCCAGCCAACTTGGCAAAGCCCTCCAGGCGCTCAGCCACCTCCGGCTGGTTGCGAAGCTTGACCAAAATCTGTAGGCTGCGAGCATAAAATTGGGCTGCGCGGGCGGGCTCGCCTTGGGCCCGGGCCACATCGCCGCGGCTGAGGAGCGCCGAGCTGATTTCCGCCCAGTCTCTATCCAGGTCCTCGATAGCCTCGTTTTCGGTCAGCAGCGCCTCGGCCCGGTCAAGGTCGCCCAGCCGGTACGCGACACACGCGAGCCAGGGCAGAACCCAGCCTATCCCAATCTGGTCGCCTAGCTCTCCATAGATCTTAAGGGCAGCATCGAAGTGAGCCTGCGCCTCGGCCAGCCGGCCTTGCAGATAGTCTATTTGGCCCAGGTAGACCCAGCCTCGGGCGACGTTCTGTTGGCTGCCCGGCAGACTTTGGATGGCGAGCGCAGTGACGCGGGCCCGGGGGTAGTCGCCCAACATGATTGGAATGTATGTCAGATGGTTTAGCCACTGGATAACGCTGGAATTGATGCCGATCTCCTCAAAGGCCTCCAGGTTTTCCTCAAACGCGGCCAGCGCGCGCGCGGCGTCGCCGTCCAGCCAGGCCTGAAAGGCCAGGTCACCCAACGGCTGCATCAGTTGCCACCCATCGCCCTTCTCACGGAAAATCTGCACGCTGCGCTCGTAGAACTCCCGTGCCTGGGCGATATTTCCCATGTCTCCAACCGCGTGGCCCATCATGTGCAGACAGTTGCCAACTCCCCATCCGTCGTCGATTCCCATCCAGAGATCCAAAGCCTCCTGGTACGCTTCCAGCGCCATCGCGGAATCGTTCTGCGTGGCAAAGCGGTGCCTGGCTGACCAAAACAGCGTGTGCGCCATGCCGGCCTTGTCGCCCAGTTCCCGATAAATATCAAGCGCCATTTCCAGCCAAGGCTGGCTGGGGCTCGGGTCATTCTCCAACCCCAGCCAGCCCGCGCCCAATAGCGCTCTGGCCTGCCACGCGCTGGGTCCCAGCGAGCCGGGGCGCGTTGGCAGATGCAGCGCGGCTGATAGCCAACGGCGGCCCTCCGCCGTATAGCTGCGAATACTCCAAAAGTAAGTCAGCGCACCCGCCAGTCGCTGGGCCGATTCAGTATCGTTGCGATTGACGGCCCAGGCGAGCGCGGCACGCAGATTGTCGTTCTCCCGGTCCAAGCATTTTAGCCAAGGCACCTGGCTGTGGCCGCGCAGCTCAGGCTCGGCCGTTTCGGCCAGGGCCAGGTAATAGGCCAGGTGTTGGCCACGTGCCGACTCAGTCTCGCCGGCCAACGCCATCTTTTCCTGGGCGTATTCGCGAATGGTTTCCAGCATGTTGAAGCGCGCTGCCTGCCTTGGCGACTGGGTGGACAGCACCAAGGACTTGGCCACCAATTGGGTGAGGAGGTCGAGCACGTTCAGCCCGCTTATCATTTGCTCGGCCGCCTCGAGAGTCCAGCCTCCGACGAAGACCGCTAGCCGCCTGAACAGGAGGCGCTCGGCGCCGGAGAGCAGGTCGTAGCTCCAATCAATCGTGCCCCGCAAGGTATGCAGCCGTGGCGGTGCGGTTCGATTTCCGCCGGTGAGCAAGTTGAACCGGTCGTCCAGGTGCGCCGCAATCTGCTCGACTGTCAGCGCCGGGGCGCGCGCTGCAGCCAGCTCAATGGCCAGTGGCATGCCGTCCAAGCGCTGGCAAATTCGCACAACGGCCGGAGCGGTCGCATTTGTCAAGGCGAACTCGGGCCGCACTGTCTGGGCGCGCGTGACAAACAACCGCACGGCTTCGGATTGGGCCACTGCCTCAAGCGCCGGCAGTTGGCCGGGGTCGGGCGCCGACAGCGCCGGCACCAGACAGATGTTTTCACCGGCGACGCCCAGCGCCTCGCGGCTGGTGGCCAGGATGCGTAAACGAGGCGCAGCCTGCAAGAGTTGCTCCGCCAGTGCGGCGCAAGCCCCCACAAGGTGCTCGCAGTTATCCAGGACGAGCAGCAGACTCTTGTCACGCATGTGCTCGGTCAGCAACTGTTGAAACGGCTGGCCTGTTTCAGCGCGCAACGCTAGCGCCTCGGCCACCGCTTGGGGCGCCAACCCGGGATCGGCAATCGGCGCTAGCTTGACCAGCCACACGCCGTGCGTGAAGTCGTTGAGCGCCTCCGCGGCTATTTGCAGCGCCAGGCGCGTTTTGCCGCTACCGCCCGGGCCCGTCAACGTCAGCAGTCGTACGCCGCGTAGCTGCCGCTTCATGTCGACAATCAGCTGGGCGCGCCCGATAAAGTTGGTAAGCTGCAACGGCAGGTTGTGTCTTAGGACGGCCTGTGCTGCGGCGAGCGGCGGCCCATCACGTGCAGCCACAAACGGCGTGGCGGCAGGCGGGGTCGTTTCGAGCAGACCGAGCTCGGCAGCCCGAGTGAGTGCCTGGCGTTTGCTGTTGACACCAAGCTTGCCATAGATATTCTGAATGTGGAATTTGACCGAACTGAGCGCCAGGGTGAGATGCTGGGCGATTTCCGGCGCGGACAGTCCCTGCGCTTGCAGGGTTATGATTTCCCGTTCGCGGCGGGTGAGGGGTTCGACGAGGGGCGTGACAGGTTGATTGTGGAGACTACTCATGGCTGGCCTCACCATGTAGCCAGAACTGGGAGTGCCCCAATTATACATAATTTTGGGGAGCACTTACGCTCATTCGTGGCCAAGGGTGTCCTGTCCAAAGGAGTGTGTCAATGTCCGATCTTCCCTTCAAGGCAGCCTTCATCCTCGGCCTCGTCGCACAGATTGTCATCCGCGCCCCCATCGACCGTCTGCGCCGCCAGAACAAGATCGTCAGCACCCAGACCGACCGCCAGGAGCAGGTCTTGCTGATCCTGCTTTCCTTGGGAGGCCTTGTCTCCCTCGTCTACATCTTCACCCCCTGGCTCAACTTCGCCAACTACATGCTTCCCGACTGGCTACGCTGGGTCGGTGTCGTCATCCTCATTGCCTCGCTTTTTCTCTTCTGGCAGGCCCATCACGACCTGGGCCGCGCCTGATCACCGTCGCTGCAGATCCGCGAAGACCACGACCTGATCACCAACGGCATCTACAATTACATCCGCCACCCGATGTACGCCTCGCAGATGGTGTTCATCGTCGCTCAAGTGCTGCTGCTCACCAATTGGATTGCCGGCGTTGGGATGGTCGTGCCCTTCCTATTGCTCTACTTTATGCGGGTGGGCATCGAGGAGAAGATGATGCTCACCCAGTTTGGCGAAAAGTATGAAGCCTATATGGCGCGGACGGGCAGGGTGCTGCCGAGGCTCGGGAAATAGACGAACTTACCGCGGAGCACGCGGAGAATAAGCGACAAGGTCTATGCCGACTGTTGTCTGTCAGCTCCCTTATTCCAGAACAGACGGATGATGCCGATGACGGCGCCAATCACCCACGCGCCGGTGACCAAAAGCAACAACGAGTTCGCCTGCTGGCGCAGGGCATCAACGTGCAAGGGGGGAGGGTATTTAGAATTGAGCTCGTATGAAATCATTAGCGAGACATGGATAGGATCGGCGCCGTAGACCATAGACAGTTCTGTTGCTTGTGGTGCTGGAATCTGCACGTTGCTTGGGCGGTCGCGGCTGGAATCAAACTTATTTCTTGCTTCAATCTCGACAAAAAGATAATCGAAAGGTCGATCGGAATCTAGCGACAGGTATTGTTGCCAAATAGCCAGCCGGAGCG
>JAYTFQ010000169.1:0-8212 GCA_043734225.1 Anaerolineales bacterium
CGCCTCTACGCCGCGCGCCAAAACACGGCGGCGCGGTCCACCACCTGCAATTCGCCGGGTATTTTGTTTTGGGTTCTAAATTCGTCCACCGCCTGGCGGCAGCCGGACAGATTGTAGTCGTCGATGATGCAGAAGCCGCCGGGCGACAGCTTGGCATACAGGGCCGTTAAGACCTCGATGGTCGAGCTGTAAAAATCGCCGTCGAGGCGCAGCACGGCCAGCCGCTGGATGGGCGCGGCCGGCAGCGAATCCTTAAACCAGCCCGGCAGGAACACCACCTGCTCATCCAACAAGCCGTACTGGCGAAAGTTGTCCGCCACCTGCGCCTGTGAAACCGCCAGGAAGCTGGCGCGGTGCGCCGTGGCGCCCTGGTCGGCGGGATAGCGGCCAGGCTCGGGCGGCGGCAGCCCCTGGAATGAGTCAGCCACAAACACTTTGCGATCTTCAACCGCATGCGCGGCCAGGATGGCGCGCATGAAAATGCACGCCCCGCCCCGCCAGACCCCGGTCTCAATCAGGTCACCGGCGATGCCCTCGCTCAGGGCTGTCTCCACGCAGAATTGCAGGTTGTCCAGGCGGCGGGCGCCGATCATCGTGTGCGCATACGCGGGCCAGAAGCCGCCACTTTCCCATTGCGGCGGCCCGGCGGGCCGGCGGCGGGCCAGCTCCAGCCGCATGGCGCCCAGGCCGCGCGAAACCAGTTGAATGGCCTGGCGCACCAGGAAGGGCTGATGGTGACCAAGGCCGGCGATCGGAAAGGGCGGCTCTGGCCACAGCGCGTACATCAGGGTCTTCTTAATCAGCTGCAGATAGAGGTCTTCAGGTTTTTGTGTGATCATGGTAATTGCCTAGCCGGGCGGCGTGGATACTGCGCTGTGAACAAGGTAATCAAGGATGTTTTGGCCGAAATGGGGCGCCCAGCCATAGGCGCGTTCAATTGAACGCCCCTACGGCTGGGCGCCCCATTCGGCCGGTATTGTATGACCGGCTGAATAGATACGGATCATGAGCCAATCGGCCCGGGACCGCTGCGCCTGGGGATATTAGGGCCAATTGATGCTCAAGGCAAGGCGGGGGCATCACAGGGGCCAGCCGTGGAGAAAAGCATTCGCGCGCGATTTTCATTGATCGCTGCAACCGCCCAGCCACGTGGCGCGGCCCCGCCGCTGGCGCCTGTCAGCAGGGAAATCGAGGATGTTCTGGCCGAATGGGATGCGGTGGCCAGACGATTGGCTGGCCACCGCATCCCATTCGGCCGGCATTTTATGGCAGGCTACGCCGATACGTGACGCCTGTATTTGCCCGCGCCATTAAGGCCGCATAAAAATAAAGGGCCGCGGTTGGCCCAGGACACACGGCGAGTTGGTTAGATAACCGAATTATCACCAAAACTCACGGCTCTCATCAAACACTTAACCCAAGGGCCAGCGGCGTCACTACAATGACCGTAAGCTGGCCGCCAGCCACCTCGGGGAACGGCGGCCGCATACACATTCAAACGCGCCTTCGGGCCAATGGGGCGCGCCAGGCCCAACGGCGCTGGACGCGCAAAACGGAGAGCAAACAAGATGGACATCGGAGCCCCGGAACTTCTCATTATCCTGGTGATCGTAATCGTGGTGTTTGGCGTCGGCCGCATCGGCAAGCTGGGCGGCGAGTTGGGCAGCGCGCTGCGCGAATTCCGCAAGGGGTTGGGCACGGACGAGGCCTCCAAGGCCGCCGCGGCCGCCGAGCAGGCCAGGCTGGCCGAGACGGTCAGCCCGGCGCCGGCGGCGGCCCAAAGCACCAGCACGGGCGCCGACGCCCCCAAGGCGGTGTAAGGCCCGCCAGCGTTGTTTTCAGAAAACAGAGCGGCCGCGCGAGCATGACTGGCGCAGCCGCTCTGTTGTTGTTAAGGGCGCTGGCGCCAATCAGGCCAAGGCTGGATCACGCTTGCATCGCCGCCGTGAGCAGGCGATAATGAAAACAGGGGGCGAGTCGATTGGTGAACGATCAGCGAAAGGACAGCGAGCATGGTCAAGTGTGGGGTATTTGTGCGCCTGGAAGCGAAAGAGGGCAAGGAAGCGGACGTGGAGAATTTATTGACCGGGGCGCTGGACCTGGTCAACCAGGAGGCGGAGACGCCCATCTGGTTCGCGGTGAAGTTCAGCCCCTCGTCGTTCGCGATCTTTGACGTCTTTGAAGACAATGACGGCCGCGAGGACCATCTGGGCGGCCAGGTGGCGGCGGCGCTGATGGCGCACGCGGATGAGCTGTTCAAGAACAAGCTGTCGATTGAGATGCTGGACGTGCTGGCGGCCAAGCTGCCCTAGGCGGTGGTCAGCCCTGAGCTGGCGCGCCTGACGCGCACGTTCGTCACTCGGCCCGGCGCCTCGCAGGCGGCGCGGGCCGAATTTGTTTCCGGCGCGGGCGTGGCGCTGCCGCCGGATTACCTGGACTTCATGGCCGCCTCCAACGGCGGCTTCGGCCGGCCGGGCGATGGCGGCCTGTGGGTGCGGCTGGACCGGCTGGAAGAGGTGCTGCCGGCCACGCGCGGCCAGGGCGCGCCAGACGGGCTGCTGCTGATCGGCGGCACGCGCCTGGGCGACGGGCTGGCGATTGATGGCCGCGCTCGGCCGGCGCAGCTGGTGACGGTGAGCCTGGGCTGGTGGGGGCTGTTTGAAGTGCTGGACGTGCTGGGCCCGAGCCTGGAAGCGGCGCTGGCCACATTGGAGCAGATGGGGACCACCGAGCAGCCGTGGCGAACGCGGTCCTTGCGCGGGCCGCGGCCGGCGATTGGCTTTGTGGGCACGCCGCAGCCGGTGGTGGAAGCCATGCTGGCAACGGCCGGCGTGCGGCCGGGCGAGACGGTATATGACCTGGGCTGCGGCGATGGCCGGATCGTCATCACCGCCGCGCGCCAGTTTGCGGCGCGCGGGGTGGGGGTGGATCTAAACTTTGAGCTGATCCAGGTGGCGCGGGCCGCGGCCGTGGCGGCCGGCGTGCGGCACCTGACCACCTTCCGGCTGGCCGATATCTTCAGCGTGGACCTGGCCGAGGCGGATGTGGTGGCGCTGTACCTGCTGCCTGAGGTGAACGCGCGGCTGCTGCCGCAACTGCGCCAACTGCGGCCCGGCGCGCGGGTGGTGTCGTATGAGTTCCGGCTGGCAGGGTATGAGCCGGCGCGCACGGCGCTGGTGGAATATGCGCCGGGGGTGCAGGGGCGGGTGTTGGTGTGGGAAGCGCCTTTCTAAGAGAATTATCCACGAAGGGACACGAAGGGGGGCACGAAGAAAGGCAGAAAACAAAAACTACTTCACGAGGCCGCGCTCGTCCAGAAACTCAGAGGGCGGCTTGCTCCTGCCGTGCTCCCACATCAGGGAATAAAACCAGATACCGCTTTCGCCGATCCAAAAATCCGCCGGCGTAAAACGCATCTTGGAGGCCAGCGGCTTCTTGCGACGCTCGGGCGTGTATTCGGCCGGCCAGCCAAAGAGATCACCTTTCCAGGCTTTGCCGGTGGCGTGCAGATGGCGAGCAAATTGGTTGACCTCGGCCAGGTCGGGAATAGTCTGCCCTTCTTCGTGATCCTTCGTGACCTTCGTGGATTCCTCTTTACGCTTGAGGCGGCTCGCCGTAGAACACGTAGCGGTTCTTGCCCTGCTGCTTGGCGGCGTACAGGGCGCGGTCGGAGTTGGCCATGAGCGCTTCGGCCGTCTGGCCATCCTGATCATACAGGGCGATGCCCACGCTGAAGGTGCACGAAACCCGCGCCGCGGGCTCCGCCACGGCCTCGGCCGCGCCCAGCGTAAACGGCCGCTCCATCGCATCCAGGATGCGCTCGGCCATGATCTCCACTTGCAGGTGGGTTTCGACCTCCGGCGCCAGCAGCAGAAATTCGTCGCCGCCCAGGCGGGTGACCGTGTCGGATTCGCGCAGGGTCTTGGTCAGCCGGGCGCCGATCTCCACCAGAAGCTGGTCGCCGGCGGGGTGGCCGTGGCTGTCGTTGATTTCCTTGAAATTGTCCACATCCATGGTGATGACTGCCGCCATTTGTTCTTTGCGGCGGGCCAGCGCCAGGGCCAGCTTAAAGCGGTCCAGCAGCAGCACGCGGTTGGGCAGACCGGTCAGAAAATCGTGTGTGGCCAGGTGCTCGGCTTCGGCCCGGGCGGCCTCCAACTCAGCCTGCAGCAGCTTGAGCGGGCTCACATCGGCCACGTACACGAACATGCCGCGGATCTGCCCCGCGACGATATCGGGCGTATAGGTGGCCAGGCTGTGGCGCGTCTTGC
The DNA here is from genome assembly GCA_043734225.1 of Anaerolineales bacterium. Classification (GTDB taxonomy): domain Bacteria; phylum Chloroflexota; class Anaerolineae; order Anaerolineales; family UBA6663; genus JAYTFQ01. The sequence goes on from JAYTFQ010000169.1 coordinate 4,272, forward strand.
CGTCCGGGCTGGGAATTTCGCGCTCGAAGATTTGCGTCTGGCCGCCCCGCAGGGCGCCCAGGATGTAGGGCAGGTTTTTCGGATACAGCGGGCCCAAGAGCTGCTCCATCGTCATCCCCAGCAGCTCGTCGCGCCCCTTGCCGAACCACTCAATGTAGGCGCGGTTGGCAAACCGGCACACCTGGTTGGCGTCCCAGTAGGCCAGCAGCACGTCCACATGGTCGACCAGCTCCAGGACGATGTGGGCCAACTCTGGTGAAACGGGCGCGGAGGGGTGAGGGTTGGAGGCCATGACTGATTCTCTTTGGGATCTGACCCTATTATAGGCTGAACCCGTCAACATAGATGATGGTTTTGATGAGTTGCGCAGCGCCCTTAAGGGCCGGGCGCTGCTACTCAGGCCGTCGGCTTCAACCACCGGCGGCACGGGACGCGGCGCACGGCCCAAAAAGGGTAAATGCATCCTGTGGGGCGCAGCATGGTTAACGCTGATGCCGGCTGCGGGGCGACCACCGCTGACGGATGGCTCATTCGACGCCGGCCCAATAGTGGTCTCGGTTCAAATTGGCCACGCACCACAGGTGGTGCCCGTCCGCGCAGGTGGGCGAATAGGTGTTGGCCCCCAAGATACTGTAGAGCAGCACGTAGCGATAGAGTCGGCCGCGCACGCTTTCACCGAGCCGTTCCAGGATGATCGCCAGGTAGCGTTCACGCGCGTTAGCTTGCAACTCGTCGTACATATCAAAGAACACCCAGCCGGTGGCGGTATCAAATAGCGGATCGCCCCACATCGTCAGCAGCCCGAAATCGAGCACAGCGTTGATCTGGTGGACAGCATTGACGAGCAGATTACCAGGGAAATAGTCGCCATGGATCAGGTGATAATCCCCGGCATAGGGCTGCGCCAGTATGGCGCGGAGTTGATCCAGTTTCCTGCCGAAATGCGGCACATCGCGCTCCAGGAACGGCGCCACTTGCTGCAGCTTGTGAGTCAGAAGTCGCGCCAGAAACTGGTGCCAGTCACCATCGGTGCGGCGGCTGAGACCGGCCGGGTCGAACAGTTTGTAGCGGTCCAGGTTTGCTGGGGACTGAAAGCGATTTAGCGCCAGAGCCGCCGTGAGGCTGCGCTGCATCCAGGCCTCGAGCGCGCCAACGCTGAGCCCCGGCAGGAGCGCCGATAGGCGCGTGCCGGGCAGCCTCTGCTCGGTGGTGACGACGACACTTTCTTCCGGCGTAATGGTCAAGATGCGCGGCAGGGCGAAGGGTACCTGCGAGCGGTCCAGGGAATCGTAAAAGTGCTTGAGGGTGATCTGGTCCGCCAGGCTGGCCGTGCCAGGAAAGAGCTTGAGGACAGCGTCTGCCCCATAAGGGTAGACTTCGGCCTCCATGCCCTGGCCGAGGCGAGCGTCGGGCCATACATTGTATTTGCGTAAGATCGCCTGGCGGTCTGCGTCCAATAAGCCGCCTGCTTGTGGTGGCACAGTGTTACCAGGAGGCCGGCTTCGTAAACGTGCCGTGTGCATCAGTCAATTGGTTTGGGAATTGACTGCGAGCCAGCACGCCAGCGCGAATTTGTTTAAGAAAACTCGCGCACTTGGACAATTCGACACTCGGGTGCTTTTGCGGATTGAGCAGGCCGACAGGTTTGTGCAGCTCTTCGACGACAAACCGAATCGGAAGGGCCAGGTCCGAGTCATTGGACACGACCACGGCCAACTCATAGTTGTTTTTGAGCCCATCAACTAATAAATGGGTGGCGATATTGACGTCCGACCCCTTTTCTTCCGTCTTGATGACTATGGCAAAACCACCCTTGGGGCCAGCCAATGGCATCTTAACTTCGTGGGTGAGAAAGTATCCCAGAATAACGCTCAAGTTCGGGATCGTTGCCAAAGCGCGCAGGTAGCTCTCCTGGCGCACACGCTGATCCGTATCGTTTGGGCGCGGATTAACCAGGGCCGTGAAATATCGGATACCGATAATTTGGTCATGGGGCAATAATTGCCGGCACATTTCGGCTACGTTCAACCAACGGTTAGGCGTGCCTTTGAGGGCGCCATAGTACAGGTTGAACCCATCCACATAGACGATGGTTTTCATGCGAGGGCTCATAAGAATAAACGCAGAAGCCGCCTTTCGGCGGCTTCGCACCAGGTTCGCCGAAGCTACTACTGGGGGATATACGCTTATTATCTGCCAACTGCAGCCTGATGTCAAATCAATGACAGATGAAATTGACCGCGCACCCATCCCCGCCGGCTACCGGCGCACCAACGGCAGGAAGAGCCGGTCCAGCAGCCACAGCACCTGCACCGGCGTGTTGCGGTCGGTGGTGGTGCCGTCGCCCAGCTGGCCATTGATGTTCCAGCCCCAGGTCCACAGCGTGCCGTCGTCCTTGAGGGCGATGTTGTGATAGTCGCGGGCGGCCAGGTGGACGACGTGGCTGAGGCCGGCCACCTGCACCGGCAGGGTGCTTGTGATGAAGGTACCGTTGCCCAACTGGCCGCGGTCGTTGCAGCCCCAGGTCCACACCGTGCCATCGGCGGCCTTCAGGGCGGCGCTGTGGCAGTCACCGGCGGAGACGTCGCGCATGCCGCTCAGCCCGGCCACCTGCACCGGCACGCTGACGCCCACGGATGAGCTGAGGCCGTTGCCCACTTCGCCGCTGTCATTCTGCCCCCAGGCCCACACGTGACCGTCGGCCGTCAGGGCCACGGCGTGCTTCCAGCCGGCCGAAACCTGCGTCACGCTGACCAGCCCGCCGACGGCCACCGGGGTAAGCTGTTGGGCGTTGCTGCCGATGCCCAACTGCCCCTTGCTGTTGGCGCCCCAGGCCCGCAGCGTGTGGTCGGGCAGCAGCGCCAGGCTGAAGTTGTAACCGCTGGTTACCGTGATGGGATGGTTGATGCCGACCACCTGCACCGGCAGGCTGCTGCTGATGGTGGAATTGTTGCCGAGCTGGCCGCTGCTGTTGAAGCCCCAGGCCCAGACCGTGCCGTCCGCTTGCACGGCCAGGCTGTGATAGCCGCGCCCGCCCAGCGCGGTGACTGAGACCAGGCCGCTGACCTGCACCGGCACATACCGGTCGGTGTGCGTGCCGTCGCCCAGTTGGCCCATACCGTTCCAGCCCCAGGCCCAGACCGTGCCGTCATCCTTGAGGGCCAGGTTGTGGCTCTCGCCGCCCATGATGGCGATGATGTGGGTCAGGTAGCCCACGTCGCCCGGGCCGTGCACCTGGATGGGCGTGTGGCGGTCGTTGCTGCCCTGACTAAAATTTGGCCCGCCAAAGACCGAAATGGTGTTGTCGCCCAGCTTGCCGAACCAGTTTGTGCCCCAATCCCACACCGTGCCATCCGAGAGCAGCACGATGCAGTGGCGCGCCCCGCCCCACACGGCCACCACGGTGGGGGCGCTGCCCGCGGCGCGTGGCGCGGCGGGCGACGGCGGGGCGGCGTGGGCGGCCAGGGCGGCAAAGGCCGCGCACACGGCCAGGGCCAAGGGGAGCAGGAGTCGTTTGGGCAATGGGACGGGCATGTTGATCGCGGGGGAAGTATACGACCCTGAGGGGGCCGGCGCAAAGGCGGGAGGGCGACAGGGTGCATTTCAGATTTGGGGCCAAGTTCGTCCGGCCACGCCTGGGGCTTGGCCCCGAAAGGATGGGGCCCTGCGCCCCCGGCTATTGTGCTGCGCCGGCTGCCGCCGGCTGAGATATCAAGCCTATGATCTAGCCGACGTTAGTCGGCGCACTCTTGTAGCTCGGGGTACACGGCCCTTCTTTCGCGGCCCTATCGCGGCCAAACCCCGAGCGTAGCCGGGCACGCCAGACCCCTGGCTTGGGTCGCCCCAAAACTGAAATACGCCCGGGCGACAGTGTGCATTCGCGGTTGGCTGTCACTTTTCGGCTGCGCCTGCAATGCCAGGCCCGCGCGGGCCTGGCATTG
>JAYTFQ010000170.1:0-27671 GCA_043734225.1 Anaerolineales bacterium
CCAACCAGCGCCACCCTGAGCTTTTCTTTCTGGTCTGCCTCGCCGGCCATTCGTTTCTCCAGGTTCAACTTGCCCGATTTGGTGATTCGCTCGCGAACTAGATTTGGCGGCTATGGCTTCAACAGTCGAATGAAGGAGGCCTGGTGGATTTCCCCCTTGGGATGACGTTGTTTTTCGCCTGGTTGCTGCCCCTGGCCTGCCCGGCATCTTCCAGCCGGGCTAACTGACGCCCACAGCGGCTTCTGGCGTCGCGTCTGCCTCAGGGTGGCCACGGCCAGCCGGCGGGTCGTCCGGCGCAGCCGGGCGCCCTTCAAAAATCATGCTGATCGGGGTGTTCTTGATCGCCAGCACGGCGGCGCCAATCGCCAGCGCGTTGGTGCCCAGAGTGCCCGTCACAATACGGGTTTTCTGAAAAGAGCGCGGTAGGGCGCGCATCTGCGCTTCGCGCGTGGCCGGTTTCAGCAGCAGGTCGCCAGCCTGCGTGCCTATTGTCCCGCCCAAAACGACCATCTCCGGATCGAACAGGTTGATCAGCGTCGCAATGGCGAAGCCTACTTTCGTGCCGGCTTCGTTCATCACGGCCAAGGCCGAGGCATCGCCGCGCCGCGCGGCCTCAAATACCATATCGGTCGTCAACCGTTCCACGCGCCCATCTGTCTCCTGCCAGAGCAGGCTGCTAACTGCCTCGCGCGCCACGGCGCGGGCTCGCGCCAGGATCGCCTCTTCTGAAGCATATAACTGCAAACAGCCGCGATTGCCGCAGCGACACAAAGGTCCGTCGGGTTCAATTGAGACGTGGCCAATCTGACCGGACGCGAAGCCCGAGCCAAGGTACAGACTGCCATGAATCACGAAGCCCGCGACGATGCCCTGGTCCAGGACGAAGTAGATCAGGTTAGAGACATTACGCCCTACGCCGGCGAGATTCTCTCCCAGGGCAGCCACCTGGCTGCGGTTGGCGACATACACCGGCAGTTTGAGCGTTTCGGCCAAGTACGTTTTGACGTGGATGCCGCCTTCGAGCCAGGGGGTGCCGATGCTGATTTCGATGATACCGCTCTCGAAATCGACAATGCCCGGCGCCCCAACCCCAATGCCCAGCAACTCCTCAGGCGCAACCCCACGCATGATTTGCTGGGCGGCCGATTTCATCGTTGACAACATCGCCTCGGGCGAGAGTCCTTCCAGCGGAATCTCTAAGGAATTGAGCGCCACTCCCTCCATATCAGTCAGCGCAGCCTGAATCCGGTTGTTGAACATGACGAGGCCGATGGCCTTGCGGCTGGCCGGGCGGTACGCCAGTTTGATGGGCCGGCGCCCGCCGGTGGACGGGCCTACGCCGACTTCTTCGAGCAGGCCGATCGCCAGCAGTTCGGCGACAATGCCAGACACCGTGGCGCGGCTAATCGAGACTGCCTCGCACAATTCGGCGCGGGAGAGGAGCCGCTCGCGGCGCACCACATCCAGGACTTCGGACCGGCTGAAATCGCGTATGTATGGAATGGTTGGGCCAAATTGACGTTTCATTGATGAACTTGTGTCACCTTCTGTCACAAGTGGGTCAGGAAAATCATACACGCGATCCGACAGGCGTCAAGTTTACCCAAGACGGCCCGAGTCACACGATCGAAATGGGGCCAGCCCACCGCGCAACTGCAAGCCGCAGGCCATAAGTGCGCTGCTGGCCGCGGGCAACCGGTTTCCAGATGGGTTAACCACACGACACGAAACTTACTCAAGGGTGAGATGGGACACGTGGTCGTAGTTCTATATAGTCGTAATCATAAGTTTTTGCGAGTGTCCGCTTGAACGGTTGTTATGCTGGAATATTGTGGACAAAAACGGGCTAAAAGCGCTTGACTCGCGAAACGACCGTGCTATACTAACCAGGATTGTGCGAACTTACGTATTGCACTAAGCAAAACTTTGTGTGATTTAGCACTTGCGGCTGCCACCCGGCGAGCGACGTTTGTGCAATATGGCGCCATTGAGCCGGGCGGGAACGGGAGCATCAGATCCACTCATCTGCGGGCGGAATGACTCCCGCGAACCGCATCGATCGACAGAATTTCGTGGTTTCGATACGCAAGGAGGTGGCCAGGGCATAGCATATCTGTTCTTGCTCTCATCACTATTTCGATCCCCTAGGAAAGAACCAAGGAAGCGAGGAGAGGAACCATGAAAGAGCTCAACAGAAGGCAAATGCTCAAGCTACTGGGGATTGGAGCCGCCGGGGTTACATTGGCTGCCTGCGCCCCGCAAACAGTTACGGTTGTGAATACGCAATTGGTGCCGCAAACACAGTTGGTGCCGCAAACACAGGTTGTGAAAGAAACCGTCTCCGTCGTTCAGACTTCGGTCGTCACGCAGAACCAAGTCGTTACGGCCACCCCGGCTCCGCGCAAGCCCGTCACGATCACTTGGTGGCAGGCCCCCATCTGGCGCTACGCGCCGGATAACACCACCGTGGTCGGCGCCGGCTCCGACGCCAAGGGCACTGATGCTGTGACCCGCTTCCAGGCGCTTTTCCCCTGGATCACGGTCAAAATGGAACTGATCCCCTGGGCCCAGTGGGGCCAGAAGATTGCCACTGGCTTCGCCAGCGGCCAGGTCGCGAATGTCATCTATAGCCAGCAGAATGCGGCCCGCGTTCAGTCGGGCTTGCTGGAGCCTCTGGACGACTACCTCACCCCGGCGATCACCGACAACTGGCTGCCCGGCATGCAGAAGGCCCTGACCTTCTTTGGGCGCGTCTATGGCGTGCCGTGGGCAACCAACCCGCAATTCACCACCTTCTCCCAGACTTCCCTCGAAAAGTTCGGCGCAACCAAATTGATGACGGACATCGGCGCGGATCGGGGCGGCGTCACGTTCGACCTGATCAATCAGTACGGCCAGGCCTATGGTGATAAGAAAACTCGCTACTTCTGGGGAGTACCGATGGATCACGGCTCCATTCTGTACTGGATGTTTGGGGCCTGGTTGGAGGGTTGGGGCGTCAAGACCTGGGACGACACCGAAGAGCGCTGGCAGGCCGGTGATAATCCCAATACCGTCAAAGCCATGCAGTGGCTGCTGGATGCGGCCAATTCGGGTGTCATGCCGCCGGCCAAGAGCCTCCCGAAGTGGTCAGACTGTGACAACTTTTTCTGGTCTGGCAATATGGCCGGCCGCTTGCAGTGGCCGGGCATGCAGACGGAATTGGAGACCGCGCAGGCCGCCGGCCAGGCGGCTAAGGACTTCAAACTGCTCTTTGCCGCCTTCCCACACTCGGCCGATGTCAAGCCGTTTGCTTCCGGTATGTCGCCGATTGCCTATAACGTGGGCAAGACCAACGATCCCGCGGTACGCGAAGCGGCCTTCAGCTATGCCAATTGGCTCGCTGCGGATGACAGCAACCAAGTCAGCACGCTGGTCGAAGGTGAATTCCCAGCCACCAAGTCGGGCCTGGCAAAGATCGCCAACCATCCCAAGCTGCAAGACCCGAATATCAAGTGGGTCGTGGATACCATTCCCACCTACGCTCCGGAGATTACGGGTGGCAACTGGCAGCCGGTCATCAATGCCCGCTCTAGCAAAATCTTGTTTGCGATCCAGCCCGACCCTTTTTCCTACTTCGTCCAGCAGCTCCAGTCTATGATGCTGGGTCAGAAGACGCCCGAGGCGATGGTCAAAGAAATCGCGACGAAGATCAATACGGCCCTCGGCGCAAAAGTATAGGGTTATCCTGTGCCGACGTGCCTGGACAGGCAGCCCGTAACCGGGCTGCCTGTCCAGCTTGAAATCGTCAACAACTGCATTTTCGTGGTTTTGGGGTAGCCAGTGCGGTATCCTGAAACCACGAAAATTGTTCTCCCCCCCAACGCTATCATGGTCAGGCTATGGCTGCGAATACTTCCCTGAAAACGTCTTCAGCTGATGCGCCTAGCAACGCTGGCGGTGGGCCCCCAGCGTTGCTAGGCCTACCTGCGACTCAACGCAACTTCTGGGAAAGAACCGCTCATGATTTCAAGCACAGTAACAAATGGGGATACGTATTCATCGCCCCACTGCTGATTGATTTTGCGATTTTCGTGGCCTACCTGATCGTGCGCGCTTTTGCGATGGCTTTCCAGGATGTATCCTATGGTACGGCCACCTGGATCGGGTTCGACAATTTCACCCGGCTCCTGCACGAACCAGAGTTCTTCAATGCCTTGAAGAATACGATTTTTTATACCATGGCGGTGGTGCCGGGCGGCATTTTGGTGGCCCTGATTTTCTCGGAGATGATCTTTCGTCGCAGCGCCCGCGTGCAGGCCTTTTATAAGAGCGCCTATTACTTGCCGGGTGTGGTTTCCACGGTCGCCATGGCGTTGGTGTGGCTATTCATCTATCAACCCTTCAATGGGATCTTGAATTATCTGACCAGCCTGGTCGGAATGGAAGCCAACAACTGGATGGGCAACCCCGATACTGCTATGTCCTCTTTGATTTTCATGGGCATTGTGGGCACCATGGGGGCCGCGGTCGTGTTTATTACCGCGGCCATGGGCGGCATTTCACCCGAACTATACGACGCGGCCAAAATTGACGGGGCCAGCGACTGGCAGCGTCTGTGGCGGGTGACGGTTCCATTGCTGCGACCGACCTTGCTCTATCTATTTGTCGTCGGCTTCATCGGCAATTTCCAAGTTTTTGAGCAAGTCTACGTGATGACCGCCGGTGGACCGGGTTATCCGGGCGCGACGACAACGGTCGGGTATTTGATCTACTCCTCAGCCTTCTTGTCCCTGAACATTGGTTATGCCGCGGCTCAGTCCGTGGCTTTGTTCTTCGTGATCCTGTTGGTTTCAGTCTTCCAATTTAGATTTTTCTCAAGCGAGCTGGAATATTAGGTTTGGGCGCGGTTCTAAGGTACAGGAGATAACGTATGGCATCGACCCTGGATACTGTCGGAAAACTACCGCGCCGGTTCACGCCCGACCAGATTTTGACTTTCATTGCCTACATTCTGCTAACGATTTGGGCACTGCTGTGCTTGTTCCCGTTGTATTGGATGATCAAGAATAGCTTTGAGCCGAACAAATTGATCGGTCTGTGGCCCCCGGCTGTCCTGCCGAACTGGGACCAACTCAGTTTCAATAACTACCTCAGCCTCATCAAGCGTTTCCCCTTGATTGTCTGGTTCCTCAACAACCTGGTCGTGGCGGTCGCCAGAACGGTCGGGGCGATTTTCTTTGGGTCGCTGGCCGGCTATGCCTTTGCCAAGCTGCGTTTTGTCGGGCGGGAAGTCATCTTCTGGATCCTAATGCCCGTCCTCATGGTTCCCAGCTTCATCTTGATTATTCCCCAATACCAACTAATCAGCTCCTTAGGCTGGATTGATACGTATTGGGCGCTCATCGTCCCGGGCATAACTGGCGGCGTCTGGGCCATGTTTTTGATGCGCCAGTTCATGCATAGCATTCCGACTGAACTGATCGAATGCGCCCGGATGGACGGCGCGAATGAGTTTTTGATATTCTGGGCCATCGTCGCTCCACTGGCTGTGCCCGGGATGGCTGTTCTGGGTATATTCGAATTCATTGGTAACTGGAACAACTTCCTGTACCCATTAATTGTCACGACTGACAAAATGATGCGGACCCTGCCAGTCGGTTTAAGTTTGCTGGTCAGTCCATCCGATACCGGCCAGGTCGTCCCCATTGGCGAAGTCATGGCCGGCGCCGCCATTGCCGCCATTCCGATGATCGTCGTTTTTCTGTTCTTCCAGCGCTATTTCCTGAAGGGGATCACCGTCGGCGCCATCAAAGGCTGATGGGAACGGAACCTATATGCTCGCCCGCTCAATCCAAAAGAGCACGCCGCTGGTTCGCAATGGCCAGCTCGATGTCACCATCATTTACCCGTCTGGCCATCCGGCTTACGAACAATTGGCCCAGAATCTGGCCAATGCGATCCAACCAGCAGGCAAGAATGAAGCCGTAGTATTGTCGGACAGCGCCGTCATCCCGGCCATCAACTGTCCGCTGCCAGAGCAGTACCGGAAACATCCCCTGATCCTGATCGGCAATCTGAACACCAACCGGGCTGTGTTGCCCCTTTATGCGCGTTACTGCTGTTTCACAGACGCCATTTACCCGGGAGGAGATGGCTACGATTTGCGTACCATGGTCAACCCATATGGCCAGGGCGCCAATGTCATCCTGGCCGGCGGCAGCAGTCTGGCCGGGGTCCAAAGGGCGGTTGAGCGGCTGATTGAACATGTCCGGGCCGCCGCGCAAGCAGGCGAATTGGTTTTGCCGTTCTTGCTGGATATTGAGCTCGATCCAGCCTTAAGCCAAAAACTGTATCGCTGGCCCGATGCGCCTTTGACCACCTCCCTGCCGAATGACCCGGTGGAGTGGCTGAAAGGGGTGGGCGCCTATGGCATGCTGTACGCCGCCACCGGCGACCGGCGCTTTGGCGCGTTGGGCGGAAAGTATTTGCGGCTGGTCAATGCCCAGATGACCGACAGCTACGGTGACCGGCATTACTACATCGAGCGCATCATGCGCGCCATCCCCTGGCTGGGCGCCGGGGGCTTCCTTGACGACGCCGACCTCCTGCGCACCGATACCCTGCTGTTGGGCATGGCGCTGGGCTCACAGGATGCCTGGTGGCGGATGAAATCGGCCCAACCACCGCTGGGGCACCGCCATCACGGCAAAGGGACCTATGAGTTCTATCTAATTGCGCGCTTCCTGAGCGAACAGGCCGCGCCCGAACCTGAAGTGGCGGCCTTGTGTGACCGTTGGATCGCGGAGTGCCAAACATTCTTAGATGCCCTGGGCCGCGCCCTTATGGACGACCAGGACGACGAGACCACACTGAACAATATCTCAACCGTTTTCTGGTACTCACTGAGCGAGGAGCGCCTTGATTTCTTTGAGAATGGCTCCGCCAGAATCTGGGCCGAGCGCGTGATTGCCCTGCACGACAACACGGGGGCCGCCGCCGGGCCTGGCGGCTATGGCGAATCTCTCTTGAGCATGACCTTTGTCCAACAAGAAGCCACCACTCCCATCGCGGCGTCTGCGTTTTATTACCAGGACGGCGGGTTCAAGTGGGTCCTTCACAACCTGCCCCGCCTGGACCCGCCGCTGCGGGGTGGTTTTTGGTCATTTTGCCCGATTTTCATTCACAAGTTCGATACCGGGCCCGAGTTGGTACCCCAGGAGCCAGAGGGCTTAACGGGCTTAAAACTGCTGCCTGCCACGCCTTACCAGGTTGCGCTGAACAACAATCCGCCGCAACGCATTGAGTACGCTGGGCACATGGTAAACGCGCCCGAAACCTGGATGAGCCCGGAAGGTGTCGCGGCCAACCGGCTGCCGCGCGAGACGGGTTTTGACAAGTTGGTGCTGCGCGGCGGTTACCAGCGCGAGGATCCGTACCTGATCATACAAGGCTACCAGGGCGGCTTTCGCTGGCAGGGGCACATGCGGGCCGCCAATTGCATCCTGCGCTTTAGCCAGGGCGGCCACATTTTCCTGATGCAAAATACGCGCGCTCATTCCCAGTACTACAAAAATGGGGTGCTGGTGAGCGATGGCTACAACAATGAGCCTATTCCGCCGATCGCCGAGTGGTTAGCAGTCGACGATTTTTCGCCGGCCGGTCTGAGCGTCACGCGCCTCAACGACTACCATCACGCGGCCTGGAGCCGGCATCTGTTCTGGTCCAAAGGCCAGGAAGATTTCTATGTCGTGGTGGATTGCGTGATTCCTGAAATCGATGGCGACTATTCGTCCGTCTGCACCTGGCGCACCTTGGGCTATGCCACGCTGGATGGGCGCACCTGGCGGGCTGACCAGGGCGACCACCAGTTCATCTTGCGCTGTAGTGATGCGTTACCCATGATCAGTGAGGAAGAGCGCGATCTGGGCGCTGCCAATCCATATGTCCTGCACCAGTTTTTGGGTGGAACCTATCGCCAGGGCGAAACGGCCTCTTTCCAAAACTTATTCTATGTGCGGCCGCTAGATGACCGGCACGAGCTCGATATTCAGCGTCTGGGGCCGGACCAGGCGCTGTTGGTGCGCGACGGCAATGCGTTTGCCTGGCTGGCCACGGACCCGCGCCGGAAGTCGATCAAGGCTTTGGGCCTGGAAGTGCAGGCGGTCAGCGCCTGGGTTAAGGCCGAGTCGGTTTTGCTGGCCGGGGCGGTCAGCCTGACTTTGCCCGGCCGCCCGGCCTGGCAGTTGACCAGTGACGCGCCGGTGGGCATGGAGTTCGATTTCAATCTCGGCCGCTTGAAAGTGCGCATCGATGGCCCCGGCATCAGCAACGCTGTGCTCACCCTATCCCAGGATGATGAGAATCAGGTCATGACGATTACTGGGCAATCGTCCCTCGAGGTAAACTTGGCGTACAGCTTGTGCCAGGCGTGGTCTGAGGAAATTCGGCACGCCCTGGCCAATTTCGAGCCCCAGGAAAGGCAGGCTCGGCCCGCGAATTTATCCGTTACGGACCGGTGGCAGCTGGATTGGAAATTTGACGGCACCACTCGCGTCTTAGAGCGCGTGCGGAATATGACGGTCGCCGCCTCGCCGGCGCCACTGGATGGCATCCCCGAACAGCTCATCGATTCGGTTCCACTGGAAATCCGCGAGATCTGGCAGCACTGGCCCAAGGCGCCAGAATACGAGATCACTCTCACCTTCCCGCTGGAGCAGGCCATCGACAGCCTGAACCTGATCGGGGATAGCCAAGACGAGCCGTATTTCAAATCGTTTAATCCGCTGCCGCCGAAAATTGAAGTGGTGGCCAGCAGCGATGGTTTTGCGGCCGATCTCCGCCCCTGCCTGGTGGATGGCGCCTCTGAAGAAAGAAGTTTCAAGCGCTTTCGCGGCCAACTCGACCGGATGGAAACGCAACGGGTGGCCGTCAAGCAGAAGGCGCGGCAGCTGCGGGTGACGATCCCGGCGCCGGTGGCAAACCGGCCGCTGGTTTTCCAGGAAATCGAGGTGTATGGTGCCGAGTTGGTTCACCCTGGCATCGCGCATTTACTCAGCGCAGAGCTGGAGGGCCCTGGCCGCTCGCAGGCACTGGTGGTCACTGAGGCCAATGAGTTAGTTGTATTGGACGATCACGGGCTTGAGAAGTGGCGCTACCAGTTTTCGGCGGCGGTAAATCACATCTCCTGCCACGACCTGGCCGGCGACGGGCGGCAAAACGTTTGCGTCGGCCTGCTAGGCGGCGACCTGGTCATCCTGTCTCCCGCTGGCACGCTGTGGAAACATCTCAAGCTGGGCGCTGAATTTCTCGGCCGCAGTGACGTCTTCTTCGGCTGGCTGCACAGCATTTATAGCCTCAGCGTCTGGCAAAGGGATGCGAACGGGCGTGCTGCTTTGGCCTTGGGCTGTTATTCAGTTGTTGTTTTTCTGGACGTTGACGGCCGGATCATCGGTCACAGTTGGGCTGACGCCCCCTGGCTCGTGAACATTCTAACGGTGCCGGCCGGGGAGGCAGGGGAGGGTGACCTGTGGGTGAGATGCGGCTGGAATCACGGGATTGGCCACTACGCTGGCAGAAGTGGTTTTGAGCCCAGCGGTGACTCGCTCGTCTTTGGCGGAGTGCGCCAGCCGATGTTCCGCGCCTTACGGAAGATTATCCCTTTTGTCAACGGGCGGACAGCCGCATTCGACTGGTACACGGACAATGCCGCGCTGGGCCGCGTGATTGTGGCGGCGGCTGAGGACGGCGTGGGCGTGCTGTCAACCTCCACCCAAGATTTCTTGTGGAAAGTGGAGGGCGGCACCACGATCACCGCCTGCCTGCCAGTCGCCACCAGTGATGGCCGAGGCCAGGTGATCATCGGCGGCGTGGATGGCTTTGTGGCTTCGTTTGCACTGCCCGATGGCAAACCGCTCCACCGCTGGCGCGCCGGCGCGCCGATCGTTGGGCTGGCAGACCTTGTGGATGTCAGCGTGTGGGTGGTGGTTACTCGTCAGGGCGTTTCAGCGCTGGATGCGGACTGGAATGTCAAGGCTTCGTTTCCAATGGATGCAGTCTCAATGTGCAAAACGAGTGGCAAGCAGGTGACGGTCGCTTGCCAGAACGGGTCGCTTGTGGCCCTGACGTTTGCTGCCTGAACAACCCGGACCATGATAGAGATTCCCGAAATGCTCCCGCGCCAGTTGCAGCGGGAAATGCCGCTCGTACGCGGCGGACAGTGTGTTGCTGCCGTGGTTTATCCGCACACGGACCCGGCGTATGCGCGCCTCGCGGCCAGCCTGGGCGACCTGATCGGCCGCTACGCCAGCGCAGAACCGGAGCTAATCCCCGACGACCGGATCATGCCGGCCCGGCGGATGCCCCTGCCGGAGGCCTATCGCAGCCGGCCCCTCATCCTGCTGGGCAACCTGAATACGAATCGTTTGATTGCGCCCTACTATGCACGCTACTACTGCGCCACCGATGCGCTGTACCCCGGCGCAGATGGCTACGATTTACGCACTCTGGTGAATCCGCATGGAAACGGCGTCAACCTGCTCCTGGTGGGTGGGAGCAACCCCTCCGGAGTTGAAAAGGCTATCGGCCGGCTGGCCAGCCACATTCAAAGTCGTGGAAAGCTGGGCGACCTAAGCCTGCCGTATCTGTTGGATGTCGCGTTAGAACCCTCCGTGGCGAAGCAGCTTGCCGAGTGGCCGGATGCCCTGCTGGATGCCGCGCCCCCTACCACGGCTGACCTGCCCATGTATCGGGCCATCGGCGCATACGCGCTGGCTTATACCTGGACAGGCGACCGGCGTTACGGCCTCTACGCCCGGGACTGCCTGCGGAAGCTCAACAGTCTGGTCGAAGAAAGCTACGGGGACCGCCATTACTACCTGGAACGCCTCATCCGCGCGGTAATCATTCTGACTGCCGGGGGCCTTTTGGACGCAGCCGATCTGCTGCGCACAGACCAACTTCTCTTGCATACCGCCGTGGGCCAGCAGGACATGTGGTGGCGCAAGCGCGATGACCGGCCGCCGCTGGGCCACCGCCACCACGGCAAAGGGACTTATGAGTTTTATCTGATGGCCCAATACTTGCGCTGGCAGGCCCAACCCAACCGGGCCGCCCAGGCGCTGAGCGACCGCTGGCTGGAGGAAAGCCGGACCTTCCTGGATGGATTCGCCCACGCAGGCTTTGACGACCAGGATGATGACACCACCATGAACAACCTGGCGACGTTGTTCTGGTATGCGCTGGGGGAGGAACGCCTCGAATTCTTTGAGAGTGGGAACGCGCGCCGCATTGCTGAGCGGGCCATCGCCTTGCACGACAGCAAAGGCGCGGGCGCCGGCCAGGGCGGCTATACCGAAGCCTACCTGAACATGTTGTACATCCAATTGGAAGCGACCATCCCGGTGGCTGCCACGGCCTTTTACGATCAGGACCCGCGCCTCAAGTGGATTTTGAAGAAATTGCCCAACCTGGATGTGCCCATTGCCGGCGGGCGCTTGTTCTACTATTACCCGATCTTCATGCACAAATTCGACACGGGGGATGAACTTCCCGCTGAGCCGCCCGACGACCTCGCTGGACTCCGGGTGTTGTCTCTGGCGCCATACCAGGTCTCTCTAAACGAAGACCCGCCCCTGCACCTGGAACCAGCCGGCCACCTGGTGAACGCGCCGGAAACCTGGCTACTTCCGGAAGGCATTGCAAAAAACAGTCTGCCAGGTGGCAAAGGATTTGATAAGATCGTGGCCCGGCCCGGCTACGAGCCAGACGACGCCTACCTGCTCCTGCAGGGCTACCAGGGCGGTTTCCGATGGCAGGGCCGGAACCGCGGCGCAAATTGCATCGTTCGTTTCAGCCAGTACGGTCACATCTTCCTGGTTCAAAATACCAGCCGGCTGTCGCCCTACTATCTGAATGGCGTGTATGTCAGCGACGCCTACAACCAAACGCCGGTGCCTCCTATCGCGGAATGGCTGGCCGTGGATGATTTCCCGACCACCAGCCTGAGCAGCACCCGGCTATTCGATGTTCATCACAACGATTGGACCCGCTATATCTTTTGGCACAAGGCGGGGGATGGCATGTTCGTGGTGATCGATTGCTTGCGCGCGCAGACGGCGGGCGAATACAGCTACACCTGCACCTGGCGGACGCCCGGGTATGCCGAGTTGCAGGGGCGAGCCTGGCAAACCGACCAGGGACGTCACCGTTTCAGCCTGCGGGCGTCGGAAGACCTGGCATCGATGACGGAGATCGAAAATGGCCAGAGCGCGGCAGCGCCCTTTGTGCTTCATCAAAGGAAGAGCGGCGGATACCTGGCCGGAGAAATCACCAGCTTCCAAAACTTGTTCTACGCCCGCCCACGGGCTGTTCCGGAGGCGTTGGATATTCGGAAGATCAGCGAAACCCAGACATTGCTGTCACGGAATGATGACCAAATCGTTGGGCTTTGCGTAGCTAACCCCGCTGGGTCTGAAATACGCGCGGCCGAGATGACGTTTCGTGCATTCTCAGCCTGGATCAGCCCGGACGAGATTAGCCTTTCCGGAACCGTGCGCTTAAGTTTGGATGGCACAATAAAAGTCGAAATTGAGAGCGAGCATCCGGTTGGGCTTCAGTTCGACCTGGCCGGTGCTACGCTGCGCATTCAAACGGATACGCCAGATAATGGCTCTGGGTCTGTTCGGGTCGTATTTGGAGGAATGGCGCAAACAGCCGCCGTCAAAACCGGCGAAGTCTTAGTAATCGCCTTGCCGGCTGAAGACTGCCGCGAACTGACGGCGATCCTGGCGCAGAGTTTGCGCCGCCTGTTGGTTCAAGCCAACCCTCCTCCTAGCTCAGCTGGCGCAGCCGTCACTTCACCGGTGGGCTGGACGGAGAACTGGCGTTTTGATCGCTGGACGCGAGTGGCAGAACGGCTGCGCGCGATGACGGTCGAAGCCGAACCGGCGCCAATCGATGGTTTTCCGGAGCAGTTATGTGATGCCGTTTACCCTGAGCTGCGCGATGTTAGCCAGCAATGGCCGGAAGCCAGCCAATACCAGGTGGTCGTGACCCTGGCCGAGGCCAAAGTGATTAGCCTGCTACGCCTGGTTGGCGACAGCTTTGTCGAACCATTTTTCAAGTTGTACAACGCGCTGCCAGCCGGGATCAAGATCGAGCTAGCGGCCGGGCCTGCGGGAGAAGAGTGGCAAACCTCTCCTGTCCAGGCCTTACCCGCTGAAGCGGTCCAGGAGCGTTTTCGCGGTAATGAGGACCGGCTCGAAGCGCTGGATTATCCGCTCAATGAGCCGGTTCGGAGGCTCCGGCTGACGATCCCGGCGCCCCTACCCGGGCGCCGGCTTGTGTTCAATGAAATTGAGCTCTATGCCGACGAGACGGTCGTTCCCGATCTAAGCTTCATGACGCCCATCAAATTAGCGGAAACCTATCGGCCCGGTGTCGTTGCGATCAACCGCAATCATGAGCTGGTGGTTCTATCGGCCGATGGGATTGAAACCTGGCGCAGGCAGCTGCCTAGCCCGGCGACGCATCTTTCTTGCCACAACCTGGATGGCGTCGGTCAGTCCGAAGCGATCTGCCTGGGCCTGCTGAACGGCGATATCCTGATCTTTTCACCGCAAGGAACGCTGCGCCAGGAAATCCATCTGCGGGCGGAGATGGCCAGCCGCCGGGATGTATTTTTTGGCTGGCTCGACTGCCCTAACGAGATCCAGGTCTGGCAGCGCGACGCGTCCGGACGAGCCGCCCTGGTGGTCGGCGGCTATGGGATCGTCATTTTTCTCGATCCGGATGGAAACATCCTCGGCCACAGCTTTGCCGACGGCTCGTGGGTTTACAGCCTGTTGGCATTGCCCGGGTTGCAGGGGGCGAATGTATGGGCGCGGACCGGGTGGAATCACGGCATCATGTATTATGAAGGCCGCGAGGGTTTTGCGGCCAGCGGCGAAAGCGCTGCCTTTGGCGGAGTGCGCCAACCCATGTTCCGGCCTCTGAACCGGGTCATCCCGTTTGTCAACGGCAAAACCGTGCTATTCGAATCGCACCCGTCTGACGGTTCGCCGGCGGAAAGCGTCATCGTCGCCGCCGCGGCCGACGGCGTCGGCGTGCTGTCGGCCGCCCAAGCCAATTGGCTGTGGAAAATCGAGGGGGGCACGCCCATCACAGCCTGCCAGGTTGCTTGCCCGCCGAGGGGCCTGAGTGAAGTGATTACCGCCGGCGCCGACGGCTTCATCGCCGCCTTTTCTTTGATGGCCGGCCAGGCGCTCCGGCATTTGGATGTGCGGGCGCCGGTGACCGGGCTGGTTTATTTGCCGGCAACCGGGGTCATGGCGGTCGCCACTCGCGAGGGGGTTATGGCCTTGGATGCCGATTGGAGATTGGTGGCCCATTACCCGCTGCCGGCCGCCAGGATGTGCCGAGCCGGAGAGCATGCCGTTCTGGTGGCGACGATGGACGGCACGCTGGTGAACCTTTCAATGCCGTAGGTTTGATTGGAAGGAAAGGACTGACATGGCCCGCGAAATCACGATTGCGTCCGTACAATTGCCTGCCTTCCCGCAGGGGAATACCGACGCCGAGAAGAAAGAAAGCAATTTTCTGGCGGCCGAATACTGGGTGGATCGAGCCGGCCAGATGGGCGCGGATATCGCCTGCCTGGGTGAAGCCTTCAACGTGCACGGAATTGATCTGAACGCTGGCAATTTCCCCACTCAGGTCGCCGGGGATTTTGAAGCGGTCATCAACCGGCTGGGCCGGGTGGCCAGGCAGCATCACCTGTACCTGATTGCGCCCATCTATGGCATCGTGGACGGCCAGCGGCGCAACATTGCCATGTTGCTGGATCGCTCTGGGAACTACCTGGGCGGCTATGTGAAAGTGCACTGCATTGAAACGGAACGTGAGTTGGGCGTGGTGCCCGGAAATGATTGGCCGGTCTATCAGCTTGATTTTGGGACCGTGGGGATTGAGACGTGCCACGACAACTCCTTCCCGGAGAGCGCCCGCTGCCTGACGCTGAATGGGGCCGAGGTCATCTTCTGGCCGCACGTAATGGCCGGATGGGGGGACGAATTTATGGATATATTGCTGCGCGCCCCCGCCATTCATAATGGGATCCATTTTGTGCCGGCCTGCTTCGGCTGTGACCCGGGCATGGCCTGGCGCGCTGGGGAGATGCTCATCGGACGTAGCAGCATCATCGGTCCGGATGCCACGGTGATGGCCGACGCGGGGCGTTATGTTGGAGTGGCGCTGGCCCGGGTGAACCTGGACCAGCCGCGGATTGCCCACGAATTCACGCGGCATGGCGAATACGTGTGGAAGAATGACATGCTCATGGACCGCCGCCCGGATGCTTATGGACCCCTGACGCGCGCCGCGGCCCCGACTGAGCCGGTCGCTGGATCTGCTTTAGTCGAACCCATGCCAGAGAAAACCCAGAGAGTTACGTCCGAATAGGCCACCGGTCAATTCGAGGCGTTCCAATTGAGGCCGCATGCTGCCTGAGACGATCCGCAATGAAGACGAGCTGATCGACGTAATGACCCGGCCGCGTCCGGTGCTGGTCGAGTTCATGCGCACCCTCACCAGCCCGCTGGTTATTCTGGGGGCGGGGGGAAAGATGGGGCCGACATTGGCCATCCTGGCGCGCCGCGCCGCGGATGCCGCCGGCCACCCGCTGGAGGTTGTTGCGGTCAGCCGCTATTCCGACCCGCGCGCCCGAGCATTTCTGGAAACGCATGGGGTGCGCACCCTGAGCGCCGATTTGATGGACCGGGCTGCCTTTGCCGGCCTGCCCGATACCGACAACCTGCTTTATTTGGTGGGCTTGAAATTTGGCACCAGCAGCGACCCGGCCCGTACCTGGGCCACGAACACCCTGGTGCCGGCCTACGCCGCGGAGCGCTTTTCACGAGCCCGCATCGTGGCCCTGTCTACCGGGAATGTTTACCCGCTCGTGCCCGTTGACGGCAGCGGATCGGATGAAGGTGATCCGCTCACCCCATTGGGTGAATATTCAAACGCCTGCGTGGCGCGCGAGCGCGTCTTTGAATACTTTTCGTCAATATACGCGACGCCGATGGTGCTGCTTCGTCTGAGTTTCGCGCTCGACTTGCGCTATGGCGTGCTGGTGGATATTGCCAGCAAGGTGTGGCTGGAGGAGCCGGTCAGTGTGGGCATGTCGCATTTGAACGGCATCTGGCAGGGCGACGCCAACGAGATGATCATCCGCGCCCTGGCGTTGGCCGCCGTGCCAGCCACCCCTATAAACCTGGTAGGTGGGCAACATTTTTCCGTGCGCGAGACTGCCCGGCGTTTTGGCGAGATGATGGGCAAGCCGGTGCGTTTCAGCGGGACCGACAGCCAGACGGCTTTCTTGAGCAACAATGCTCGCCTGCGCGCCACACTCGGCGAGCCGCCAACGTCTGTTGAGACAGTCATGCAGTGGGTGGCGGACTGGGTGATGTCGAGCGGCGCATTGCTCAATAAGCCGACCCATTTTGAAGTGCGAGATGGAGGGTACTAGATGGTTGAATATCCAATGCCACCCGTTGCCATCCTGGATGCATTGCACCAAGGACAGTTGATTCCGGCGCACCCGTTGGCGTTGGATAGCCAGCGCCGGTTCGATGAGCGCCGCCAGAGAGCCTTGACGCGCTACTATCATGCGGCCGGGGCGGGCGGGTTGGCTGTCGGCGTGCACAGCACGCAGTTCGCCATCCGTGAACCCCGCTTTGGCTTGTTCAAGCCAGTGATGGAGCTGGCCGCCTCCACCATCCAGACCTGCGATCGCCTGACCGGCCGGCAGACGGTGCTGGTGGCCGGCATCTGCGGGCTGACCGACCAGGCCCTGCAAGAGGCCCACTTTGCCCAAGAGATTGGTTATCACGTGGGTCTGCTGTCACTGGCATCGTTCAACGGCGCCAGTGACGATGTGTTGATCGCGCACTGCAGCGCTGTGGCGCGCGAAATTCCCTTGATGGGATTTTACCTGCAGCCCGCTGCAGGTGGGCGCCTGCTGTCAGAGGGTTTCTGGCGGCGTTTTGTGGATATTCCCAACGTGATCGCCGTCAAAATCGCGCCCTTCAATCGCTACCACACTCTCGACGTGATCCGGGCCGTCGCTGCCGCCGGGCGCGCCAGCGAAATCGCGCTGTATACCGGCAACGATGACAATATCCTGGTCGACCTGCTGACCAATTACGCCGTTCCCACGGCCACGGGCGTGGTGAATATCCAATTTGCCGGAGGTCTGCTGGGGCATTGGGGCTGCTGGACCCAAAAGACGGCCGTCCTCTTAGAGCAGGTTAAACAAGCTCGCCGCGGCAGCGCCATTCCCAAAGAATTGCTCACCCTGGCTGCCCAAGTCACCGACTGTAACGGCGCAATTTTTGACGCCGCCAACCAATATGCCGGGGCGCTTCCCGGAATCAACGATGTCTTGCGCCGCCAGGGCCTGTTACAAGATATCTACACGCTCGATCCAGCTGAAACGCTCTCCCCAGGCCAGGCAGCCGAGATTGACCGGGTTTACCAGGCCTATCCACATTTGAATGACGATGATTTTGTCCGTGAGAACCTGTCGACCTGGTTGGAATAGGCGGAATCACGCGTTTTTTTCTGCTCTAGCCAGTCATTACCCGTGTACCTGTTGGAGCGATGATCCATGCCCTTCAAAATCTGCGTGATTGGATGCGGACAACTGGCCAATAGCCATCACGGGCCGGCCTACGTCAAATATGCCCAGCAAAACGCGGATACCGAACTGACGGCCTGCAGTGACGTCATTGAGCAAAAGGCCGCCGAATTCTCGCGCCGGTTCGGTTTTCAGCGCCACTACGCTGACCCGCTGCGAATGCTAGAGGTTGAACATCCTGACGCGGTGTGCCTGGTCGTGCCACCGGCTATCACGGCCGGGTTAGCCTGCCAGATCCTTCAGCGGAAGTACCCGGTGCTCATCGAAAAGCCCCCGGGATTGACGGTCGCTGAGACGGACTTGATGATCGAGGCTGCTTTGGTGAGCGGAACCCCTAACCAAGTCGCTTTCAACCGCCGCTATGCGCCACTTTCTGCCCTGGCGAAGAATCTGCTGGCCGAACACGTCGCCCCGGGCGAGCTGCAGCACATCGAATATGGGTTTTATCGGGTCAGGCGGAACGACGCCGATTTTTCGACATCCGCGATCCATGGAATCGATCTCGTTCGTTTCCTGGCCGGCAGCGACTACGCCGAAGTCGCCTTTCACTACCAGGAGCTGCCAGCGCAAGGGCCAACCACAGCCAACATCATGATGGACTGCACCTTTGAGAACGGTGTAACGGCTCAACTTTGTTTCTGTCCGGTATCCGGGGCAGTGATGGAGCGGGCGACTGTGCATTGCCTGGACCAGCTCTTTCTACTGAAGATTCCCATCTGGAATGCGTTTGACGCGCCCGGGAGCCTGGTGCACGTCCGGGAGGGCCAGATCGTCGGCACCTATGCAGGGCCGGAGGTTTCGGCCGGAGCGGAAGACTTCGTTTTGAACGGTTTCTACCAGGAAGATGCCCAGTTTTTCAATGACATTCGCAGCGGCCGGGTGCCGCGGGGTGATATCAAGAGCGGCCGGCAATCGGTGGAAATCGCCCAATGCACCCGCGAACGACGCGGACACTACCTAAAGGCTCGTCCTTGAGCCAGATCATCGTTTTTACCAAGCTGCTCAAAAACAAATCCCTTGCGGAACTGGCCGGCCTCGGCCAAACGCTCGGGCTGGACGGCTTTGACCTATGCGTCCGTCCGGGTTACCTGGTAAACCCGAACAATGTGCTCGAAACCCTGGCGCCGACGGTAAAGGCGTTAGCGGAGGCCGGACTGACGGTGCCGATGGTGACCGGCGCGATAGACCTGGTGGATCCGAACCAATCGTCCGTCGAGCAAATTCTGAAGGCGATGGACCGGGCGGGCGTGCGGCTGTTCAAGCTGGGTTACTTCCCGTTTGATCCATTGACGCAGGAGTATTGGCCGGAAGTAAGTAAGGCCCGCCGGGTCCTGGCACGGTGGGAAGAGCTGGGAAAAACTTACCAGGTCAAGCTCTGCTACCATACCCATTCCCGTGGTTTTTTGGGACAAAACTGCGCCGCGCTGATGCACCTGATCGATGGGTTCAACCCCAGCTATGTGGGCGCATTCATTGATCCTGTCCACTTGGTCCTCGAAGGTGAAGAATTTATGGTCGGAGCCGCCATGGTCCGGCCGTATCTGAGTGTTGTTTCGATTAAGGATGTTTTGCTGCGCCGAGTCGAAGCCGAAGGTCATAGCGCTGTTGCGTTCGATGTGGTCCCCTGCGGAACGGGTATGGTCGATTTCGATAGCGTGTTTTCGACCCTGCGGCGACTCGATTTCGCCGGCCCGTTGACCGTTCACTGCGAGTTTGAGAATGCCAGCCCAGCCGTATTTTCCACTTTGGTTCAACAGGAAGTTGACTTTGCCAGGCGCCGCCAACAGCAATATCTGTCTCCAAAATAAACGTGCACACGCTGCATTCCGGTTGGCCACAGCTCAAGCGCTCGAGACGAGAAGGCAATTGGACGCGGTGCGCATACGGGGGATCGAGCTTCTGCCTATGAAGGATGGCCAGAATTAACCATGGCGATTACAAATGATCGAGGGTTACAGACTCGCCGCGAGCGGCGTGAGCTTATCCAGGCGCAGTTGGCGCGCTTGCCGCGCGTCCGTCTGGCGGCACTCCCCACACCTTTGGAGCCGCTGCCCCGCCTGACAGCCGAACTCGGTGGGCCCCGGCTGTTTATCAAGCGCGACGATATGACCGGTTTGGCTTTCGGTGGCAACAAGACCCGCATCCTCGAGTATGTCCTGGGTGACTTGTTGCGCCAGGCGCCCGACGTGCTGGTGACGGGGGCCAACATCCAATCCAACTGGTGCCGCCAGGCGACTGCCGCCGCGGTGAAACTTGGCATTCCCATTGTGCTGGTCCTGCGCAACACAGATATGCAAGAGATTCAGGGGAATGCGCTGCTGGACGTGTGGCTGGGCGCTGAGATTCGGTTTGTTGATGAGCCGGATATGACACTGATGCCCGCTCACGTGGAGGCGGTGGTGGCGGAGTTGCAGGGCGAGGGCAAACGCGCGCTGATGATTGACTCATGGGCGGCAACGACCCCGCTGGGTTACGTTGGCATGGCTGTAGAGCTCGACGAGCAATGCGAGGCTTTGGGGGTGGAGCCGACGCAGTTGTGGCTGGCGGCTGCTGGTCCAACGCACAGCGGCCTGCTGCTGGGCGCACGCCTGCTCCATTGGTCGTGCCAGGTGACCGGCGTAACCCCCATCGAGTGGACCAATGCCTCGATCGAGACGATGGTATCGCGGACGGCCAACGCCGCGGCAGAGCTGCTGAAGGTGGAGACGCGCATCACACCCGCCGAGGTGCACACCCTGCACGATTATATTGGGCCGGGCTATGGCTTCCCCTCGCCCGCCGGATTGGCGGCCATGCGTCTGGCCGCGCGCACCGACGCCGTGCTACTCGACCCGGTTTATACCGGCAAGGCCATGGCCGCCCTGGTGGACAAGGTCGGCCAAGGGCTGTTGACGGCGGCCGATACGGTGATCTTTCTGCACACGGGCGGACTGCCGGCGACATTTGCATATCGTGACGCGCTGCTAGCCGCGTTCCACACCTAGGAGAAGGTCCATGCCCAAAAAAATCCGTGTCGGCATCGCCGGCGCCGGCTTCATTGGCGCTGTGCACGCGCGGGCCTATCTGCGAGTCCCGGATGTGGAATTGGTCGGCATTGCCGATCCCATCGCCGAGAAAGCCGAACCGCTGGCGCGCGAAACAGGCAGCCAGGCCTTTCGCGACTTTGAGGCGCTGCTGACGGCCGGCGTGGACGTGCTGAATGTGTGCCTGCCGCCGCAATTGCACCTGCCGGCGGCCGAGGCCGCCGCGCGGGCCGGCGTCCACGTTTTGATGGAGAAGCCCATCACGCGCACGCTGGCCGAGGCCGATCAAATGATCGCCGTCTGCCGCCAGGCCGGGGTGATCTTGATGACGGGCCTCACGCATCACTTTTACCCGGAGATGATCGAGGCCCGGCGCATGCTGGACGAAGGCCTGATCGGCCGGCCGCTCATCGTCAATGATGCCATGAGCATCACCCACGGTTTCGTCCTGCCGTGGTATCGCGACCGCGAGATTGCCGGCGGGGGCGTATTCATGTGTAACGCTGTCCACGGTATCGACCGGGTGGCCTGGGCGCTGCATCAGAAGCTGGTCGCCGTCTCAGCCGTGGTCGAGCCGACGACGGGCCGGCGCGCCGAAGATTACGGCGCCGCCCTGGCACGTTTCGACGGGGGCACGCTGGCTAATTTCTTTCAGCACTGGGGACCCTATCGCACCGTGTCGTGCGAATTGCAAATCTTCGGCGAGAAGGGAATGATCCACGTCCGGTCGTGGGATTCGGTTGAGTGGCTGATCGGTGAGACGCGCACGGTCAAGCATTTCTACAAGCCAGATAGTGGCTTTGCGGATCGCGCCCAGGTGGGCATGGTTGCCGAGTTGACTGAAATGGTCGCCGCTGTGCGCGATGGCCGGCCTCCCAGTGTCACAGGGGAAGATGGTCGGGCGGGACTGGCCGCGGTGCAGGCCATCTACCGCGCGGCCGAGACCGGCCAGTGGGTTGAGGTGAGCTAAATGTACGATCTGCTGATCAAAGGCGGCCGGGTGATTGACGGCGCGGGCAATCCCTGGCAATGGGCTGACGTGGCGGTGGAAGGCGACCGGATCGCGGCGGTTGGCTCGCTCAGCGGCGCGGTGGCGCGGCAGACACTCGCCGCCGATGGGCGCTTTGTCTGCCCCGGTTTTATCGACTTTCATACGCATTCCGATTTGCAGCCGCTCGCGTACCCCCTCCAGGAATGCAAGATCCGGCAGGGCGTGACCACCGAAGTGGTGGGCCACGACGGGCTGGGCCTGGCGCCTGTCACAGCGGAAACCATTGAGTTATTGCGCACTCAGCTCGTCGGCTGGAACGGCGCCCCGGCGGGGGTGGACTGGAACTGGGCCACCGTCACCGAGTACCTCGACCGCTTTGACGAGCACGTAGCGGTGAACGTCGCCATGCTGGTGCCACACGCGACGGTGCGCATGGCCGTGATGGGCATGGACAACCGCGCCCCAACACCCGACGAATTGCAGGCCATGTGCGCGCTAGTGGATCAAGGGATGCGCGAGGGCGCAGTGGGACTCTCGGCGGGGCTGACCTATGCGCCCGGCATGTTCGCGGCGGACGACGAGCTGGTGGCCTTGTGTCAGGTACTGCGGCCGTATCGCGGCTTCTACTGTCCGCATCATCGCAATTATGGGATGCAGGCGATGCAGGGCTACGCGGATTCCGTCGAGATTGGCCGTCGCGCCGGCGTCCCGGTCCATATGACGCATGCCCACTTTGGTTTCCCGGTGAACCGCGGGCGGGCGGCCGAACTGCTGGCGACGTTCGACGCGGCGCGGCGCGACGGCGTGGATGTGACGCTGGATACCTACCCGTATCTGGCCGGCGCCACCTATCTACATGCCCTGCTGCCGGCCTGGGTCCACGACGGAGGCCCAGACGCGATATTGCGCCGGCTTCAAGATCCAGCCACCCGGGCTCGCCTGCGGCACGAGCTCGAAGTGGAGGGCTCGGATGGATTTCACAATGTGCCCCTGGGCTGGGAAATGATCCAGCTTGGCGGTATCTTTGGCGGCCATGATCCGTGGGCCATTGGCCTGCGCCTCGATGCGGCGGCGGCCAAGGCCGGCCAATCCCCCTTCGACTATTTCTGCGACCTGCTGGTGCGTACCCGGCTGGGCGTATCTATCCTGGCTTTCATCGGCAACGAGGAAAACGTCCAGGCCATCCTGCAGCACCCGGCGCATGTCGTCGGCAGCGATGGCATCCTGGTCGGCGACCTTCCGCACCCGCGCGGCTGGGGCACACACGTGCGTTTTCTGGCGTATTACGTGCGCGATCTGGGGCTGCTGACCTGGGAAGAGGGCGTGCGCCACATGACCTCGGCCCCAGCGCAGCGGCTCGGCTTTTTGGATCGCGGCCTCTTGAAGCCGGGCAGCCGCGCCGACCTGGTTGTGTTTGATCCAGCCACACTGCGTGACACCGCCACGTACGAGCAGCCGCGCAGCTTTCCCATTGGCGTGTCGCACGTGGCTGTCAATGGGCGACTGGTGATCGAGGACGGCCAGCCAACTGGAGCAACGCCTGGCCGGGCCTTACGTTCGTCCTTTGGTCGGACCCCAGAGCGTATCGCCGGCCCAGTCAGGACGCGTCTCCAGTAGAATACTTTCAAGCGTCTGAACGACAGAGGCCGCTCAGTCGAAGCGCCCCGATTTGAAGGAGGTTGAAGTGTCCAAGATAGTTCGGACGTTGACCGGCGACGTGTCGCCGACTTCTTTGGGGCGCACACTAATCCACGAGCATCTCAGCGTGGACTGGGGCGAAATGCTCGGCCGGCCCAAGGTCCTGGATTTTGACTACGACGCCATGGCCGATCGCATGGTGGGCAAGCTCCAAGAAGCTTCAGCGGTTGGCATCGGCGCGATGGTCGAGTGCACCCCGATCGGATGCGGCCGGTATCTAGACCTGTTCAAAGATGTCGCGAAACGCAGCCCGGTCAAGATCATCGGTAGCACTGGTTTCTTTCACGAATCCTGGTGCCCGATGCATCCCATCGCGCGCGTCATGGACATCGAGATGATGGCTGACCTGTTCACCCGTGAGATCCGGGAGGGCATGGGCGATACCCTCATCAAGGCCGGCATGATCAAGTGCGCGACCGGCGAGGGGCGCATCTCGGCGAAGGAGGAACAAGTTTTGCGCGCCGCGGCCCGCGCCCACAAAGCCACCGGCTGCCCGATCATCACTCACACCACGAACGGCATGGGGCTGGAACAGCTCGATATATTTGAAACAGAAGGCGTCCAGCCGGAGGAAGTCATCGTCAGCCATATCGGTTTTGAGCCGGATCCGCTGGATTATGCCGAGCGGATGCTGCGGCGCGGCGCGAATGTTAGTTTCGACCGCATCGGTATGCAGGCCTTCTTTGACGATGAGCATTGGGTGGCAATCGTCGGCCACGCCCTAAAGAAGGGTTACCTGCGACAGACGATGATGAGCCATGACGCCGCTGTCTCGGTGCATGGCCTGGAGGTGGCCTCTGGCAAGAATGTATTCGACGATTACACATATATCCCGCGAGTCTTTCTCCCGCGACTTCAGGCCGAAGCCGGTGTGACTGACGAGCAGATTAGCATCATGATGGAGGACAACCCGCAGCGGGTGCTGGCGTTCTGATTCTTATATGGCAATTCACGACGGATACTCTTCTGTGCCTGCGCTCCTTGTGCGGCCTTGCGCGACTCGCAAAAGTTTCCACGACATGGTGCAGGACCCTCGGCTCGTAAACCTGAACCTTGTCTGCCTCCCGGCCAACGCGATGACTCAATCGGCTCGCTGGCCCATGGGATGGGCATTCGGGAATACAAAAGAGCCCCGGTCTTGCAGGGCTTCTGGTGCATATCAGGGGCGACGGAGAGCCACTAACCCATGGTGAGTGTTTTGCAGCACCTTATGCGCTTATCGCGCACCCTGAATTCGGTTTTCCGCCCATTGTGCCTAAGGGTCTACGGCTGAGTGCCGACGGTGGCATTCGCGAGACCTATGCTCGCAACATTGATGTCTTTTGCTTGGAGATACCGAAAACAAAGCTCCGAAATCTGAATGGGAGCTCTTGTTTTCAAGCAATATTCGCCACTACAACCGTGCGTGGCCATTTGGCCTCAGGCCAAATGGTCTGTGTCGGGCCCGAACAGAAGCCGTGCCTGTGGACCACACAATCATCAAAGCAACAGGGGAGGTGGGGATTGGGCGACCGTCCCCTGCGGGTATAACGTCTCGCTGGACAAGGTGGACACATTGAACAGCGTTACAGTGATGGTGCCGGGGCCGGTCTGATGGGGGCACAGTTGACCGCGCTTCAAGGCGGTGCCGCTGGCTGGCTATTTGGCTGTCGGCCGACCGCTGCGTGTCTTCCGCTTCGCTGATTGATGTCAATTGGGGAAAGAAAAAAGCCCTCTCATTACGAAAGGGCTTGTTTTCCAGTGCGCCTAGGGGGACTCGAACCCTCGGCCTTTTGGTCCGCAACCAAACGCTCTATCCACTGAGCTATAGGCGCATGCAGCTGTGCGATTTATCGATTGTTGGTTACTGACGCGTCCAACAAAACCCGCTTACGCGTCAGCAACCAACAACCACTCGAGGCGGGGAGGCAGGGATTTGAACCCTGGGTACAAGTTGCCCTGTACAAGCACTTAGCGGGCGCTCCCGATCAGCCATACTCCGGCACCTCCCCAAGTGTTCGCGGAGGCGCAGCCACCGCTCGTGCAAACGTCAACTCAGGCGGAGGGAGAGGGATTCGAACCCCCGGTGAGGTTGCCCCCACAGTTGTTTTCAAGACAACCGCCTTAAGCCGCTCGGCCATCCCTCCGGATGGAGTTCCCCGAGTCACGGCATTGTACCACGCGGCTGACGCGCCTGTCAAAGGCTGGTCGTCAAAACTCAAAAGCCCATGGCGCAGCCGTCCGCCCGTGGGTCGCTCCCGCCCCATAGCACGCCATCCCGCTCGCGCCGGATCACCTGGCCGCGCCCAAACAGGCCGCGCTCAAAACCGCTCACCTCTGGCGTCAGCGGGTGGCCGCGGGCTGCCAGCCCCGCCAGCAGTTCGCGCGGCAGCCCGGCCTCTAGCGCCACGGCGCCCCCGGCTGTCGCCGGTTCAATGCAAAAACGGCCCCGGTCCAGCGCGGCCTGCGGGTCCAGCGCGTCGTCGATCAGCCCCACCGCCACCTGCACGTGGCCCTGCGGCTGCATAAAGCCGCCCATTACGCCAAACGGCGCATACAGCGTGCCATCCGCGCGCGTGATCAGGCCCGGGATGATGGTGTGATACGGGCGTTTGCCCGGCGCCAGCGCGTTGGGGTGGGCGGCCTCGAGCACAAAGTTGTTGCCCCGGTTGTGCAGCGCGAAGCCCCACGATCCGCCGGCGTCGCGCGGCACAATCCCGGTGCCGAAGCTCATGTAGTTGCTATTAATGAAAGAGCAGGCATTGCCCTGGCCATCCACCGCGCACAGATAAACCGTGCCCGATTGGCTGACCGGCGTGCCGCGCCGGGTATCCAGCGAGGCGCGGCCTGGATGGATGAGCGCTCGGCGCTCGGCGGCATAGGCTTTTGACAGCAGGCCGGCCGTTGGCACCGCCACGCGGCTCGGGTCGGCCACATACCAGCGCGTGTCGGCAAACGCCAGCCGCAGGGCCTCAATCATCAGGTGCCAGCGCTCGGCGCTCAGCGGGTCCTGCCCGGCCAGGTCGAAGCCCTCCAGCACGTTCAGCGCCAGCAGCGCCGTCAGGCCCTGGCCGTTCGGCGGGCACTCCCACACCCGCAGGCCGCGATAGGTGCTGCTCAGCGGCTCCTCCCAGGTGGAGATGTGCGCCGCCAGATCCTGCTCCGTCAGCACGCCGCCCGCCGCTTGCACGGCGCCGGCAATGCTGGCGGCAATCGGCCCGTGGTAAAACGCCTCCTGGCCGCCCTCGGCCACGGCGCGCAAGGTGCGGGCCAGGCCGGGATTATGGAAGATTTCGCCGGCGCGCGGCGCCCGGCCGCCCAGCGTGAATGTCTCGCCGCCCGGCGCCCGCCTCAACTTCTCGACTGCGCACTCCCAGTAATGGGCCGTCAGCGGCGCCACCGGGAACCCCTCTTCCGCCAACCGGATGGCGGGGGCCAGGATAGCGCTCAGCGGCAGGCTGCCATGCTGGTCGCGTAGGTCACACCAGCCGGCGCAGGCGCCGGGCACGGTGACATTGTGCGCGTGCTCCGGCGGCAGGCCGCTGTCCTGGTTCAGCCCCTGGCGCTCGATCATGTCCAGCGTCAGGCCAGCCGGCGCCCGGCCCGATCCGTTCAGCGCGCTCACCGAGCGCTTGCGCGCGTCATAGTACAGGGCGAAACAATCCCCGCCGATGCCGGTGGAAGCCGGCTCGCTGACGTTGAGCACCGCCGCCGCCGCCAGCGCCGCGTCTGCCGCATTCCCGCCCGCCATCAGGATGCCCAGGCCAGCCTGCGACGCCAGCGGTTGGCTGGTGGCCACCATCCCGCGGCGGGCCAGCACCGGCGAGCGGCGCGAATCAAATGATAGCGGGGTTATTGGCGACATGCGGGCAGTGTAAAACGCCGCGCCGATCCGGTCAACCGGCGGCATCACCCGCACAAATCATCCGTGCGGGTGTTGCTTTGGGCCAGTATTTGGGCTAATCTATGCCCAGGTTAGAGCCGGATCAATCGATGGGCGCCTCGGTTGCCAGAGCCGCCGCCACTGGGCCAGTCGCACACCGCCCACGCGCAAGTGAGGCGGCGTTTGCTGTTTTGTCAGGCATTGACGATAATGGGCCTCAGCTTACAAGTTGTGCCAAGTCGATAGCGCAGAGACCAGGAGGCCATCCGACCCCATATCACCTTCAGTCGCTTCAACTCGCTATACCCCGTGGTTCCGTTTACTTTAGGAGGAGAGATGTCAAAGAAGTTACTTTCAGTATTTTCGGTTGTCATAAGCGCCAGCATGGCGCTGGCCGCCTGCGGCGGCGCCGCCTCGGGC
>JAYTFQ010000171.1:0-2192 GCA_043734225.1 Anaerolineales bacterium
CCGGCCGGAGCCTGACCGGGCGGCTGGCCGCGGGCAGTGCCGCCCGAACCAGCCGGGCGGCAAAGCGGCCGGCGGCGCGGAGCGCAATTTGGTCTTCGCGGCCGGCGTTGAGCAATTCCTGGCACAGCACCTCCACCTGGCCCGCGGCATCACCCGCTTCCAGATCGACCCGGGTGCAGGCCAGCTCGGGATGCTCCAGAGCAATGGTACGACCAAGGCCCCAGAGCGGCGCCTGCGACAGGCCGGGCGCCGCCTGGCCCCGCTGAACGGATTGCGCGCCTTGGGTAACCAGCCACAGACGCGGGGCGTCGCGCCAGCCGGTTTGCGTCAGAGCCTGCACCAGGTGCAACACGCTCACGGAACCCAACTCTTGGGCAGCGGCCAGGGCGTGTGGCGACAACTCCGGCGGCGCGTCGAGCGACCACAAATGGACAATGCCGCGACAGCGCTGCTTGGGCGCATCAAAGACATCGGCCAGAACGCGGCGGAAGACAACGGGACTGGACACGCCGCCAGCATGGGCCGGCAATCCAAGATCGGCACGAGTCTTGATGATGGCTGGCTGCCCATGCGCGGCGAGCTGGCGGGCAAGGGCGGGGCCCAGTCCGCCGCCGTCGGCCAGGATCAGCCAGGTGTCCTCGGGATCGCCGGGCGCCGCCTGCGCCGCACTCACGGGCGGCTGCGGACGCCAGGCCAATTCATACAGCCAGTCATCGACCGGGTTGACAGTGCCAAGCAAATCGGACAGGGCCACCCGCTGGCTGCGAAAGCCAGTGACCGAAGCGATCAACCGGCCGTCCTCATCCAGCAATTCGATATCGACGCTGACCTCAGTGCCGTGGCCGTTCGGGTGCTGGCCGGCCACGACGTGGCACCAGGCAGCGCTTACCGCGCCACCATGCAGACGCAGGCTGTCCACCGCCACTGGCACGGCCACCGACCATTGATCCACCAGGCGCTGCAGGTTTTCAATCGGCAGACTGGCGGCTGTGAGCTGGAAGCAGGTATCCAGCAGGCCGGGGTGCAGCAAGAACGGTTGACTCTCACCTGGCTGAGGCGGGCGCAGGCGGCCCAGCGCCTCGCCGTCGCGACGCCAGATGTGCTCGGCCCACCGGAAGCCGGGGCCAAGCTGGTAGCCGGCGTCCCACAGCGGCTGGTAGAACTCATCGCCGGACAATTCTTGCGAGCAACGCGCGCGAATGGCATTTACGCTAACCGGCAGGCGCTCTGCCGGGCCATCCGCCGCGCTCGGGGTGAGGACGCCCGCGGCGTGCAGCGTCCAATCGCCGTCGGCCCCAGGTTGAGCGCTGTACACCTGCACGGTTGTCAATCCGTCCGCGGCTGGAACCAAACCCACTTGAACTTCGCGGGTCACATCCGAGCCGAGGACCAAGGCCTGCGTGAAGCGAATGCCGATCAACTCGGTACCACTGGATGCGTGCCCTTCTGCCGCCGCCGAAAGCGCCAGGGAGAGATGCGTCGCGCCGGCAACCACAATCTTCCCGCCAAGGCGATGGTCATTCAAGAATGGCATCGTAGCTGCATTCAAGCGGGTCTCGAATAGGACACCCTTGAGGAGCGGCGAGCGTAGGCGAGTGCCTGGCCAATTGAATGCTGCCGCCGGCTGAAAGCGATGCGTGCCGTCCAGCCTCACCGCCGAGCCCGGTTCAAGCCAGTAGCGCTTGTTCTGGAAGGGATAGGTGGGCAGGTCCGCGGCCAGGTCGCGCCGAGCGGACGTCGGCCACTGGACGGGCGCACCCGCACAATAGAGCGCACTGAGCGCGGTCAGCAATCCCTGGCTGGCCGGCTGATCCCGCCGGAGGGTGGCCGTGACCAGGCCCGGCACCCCCAAGGTACGAAGCCCGTCGCTCAGAGCCGCGGCCAGGGTGGGATGCGGGCCAAGCTCCACAAAGTGGGTGTAGCCATCGGCCGCCAGCGATTGTATGGCAGGCCAGAACTGGATGGTCTCACGCAGGTTGCGCGCCCAGTATGCGCCGTCCAGGGCCGCGCCGGCGGCGACCTGGCCGGTCACGCTCGAATAGAACGGCACTTGGCTGGGCTGGGGATGGATATCAGATAATTCTAACCGCAGCGCCGGCACGAACTCGTCCAACTGCGGGCTGTGGGCGGCCACGTCCACTGCCAACAGGCGGGAAAAAATGCCGCGCGCCTGGAGAGACTGGACCAGGTCG
>JAYTFQ010000172.1:0-5017 GCA_043734225.1 Anaerolineales bacterium
CGGCCAGCAAGCCCAACATCAACGATAGCCCGCAACTGAGTGCGCGCAGCGTAACCACCCCAATCCGAACCGGAAATGCATCTCGCTTGGGCATATCACTTCCTTTCGCGTCTGACACTCGCCTCACGGCTCAGTCGTGGCCAGGGTCCGTAGCACCCTGGAGAGATACGCTGCCAGTTTGATGATAACCGACA
Source organism: Anaerolineales bacterium (assembly GCA_043734225.1). Taxonomy (GTDB): domain Bacteria; phylum Chloroflexota; class Anaerolineae; order Anaerolineales; family UBA6663; genus JAYTFQ01. Next base: position 195 of record JAYTFQ010000172.1, read on the forward strand.
TCCTAAATTCTGAATGTGCCAAATGTTCGAAATCTGTCATAATATCCAGGCCTGTCCGAGTGACCGGCTGATCACTCGGCAGGCGACTGATCCTAACTGTGCTACCATTTTCGGAGGCAGATCGTGCTAAACGCTGAACAGATTTCGCAATTCGAACGCAGTGGCTTTGTCAACGGCGGCGCCGTGCTAGACGATGCCACAGTGGAAACGCTGCGGCAGGAAGTGATGCGCGTGATCGACGACCGGGACAACGCCGCTGTGCCGCAGCCGGTGCTTCTGCGCGACCTGGGCACCGTCCCCAGCCATCCCGTGTGGCAAATTGTCAATATATGGCAGGCCAGCCCAGCCTTTGAGGCGCTGATCCACAATCCGGCCATTCTGGATATGGCCGCTCAACTCAGCGGCGCCAAACAACTGCGCGTGTGGCACGATCAGATCCAGTACAAGCCCAAGGAGCACGGCGGCCGGCTGAACTGGCACCAAGACTCGCCGCTATGGGACATCCTGCAGCCCAAAACCCAACAGCTCTCGGCCTGGATCGCGCTGGACGATGCCGACGTGGACAACGGCTGTATGTCGATGGTGCCGGGCTCGCACAAGTGGGGCGACAAGCAGGCGGCCATCAATGAAATGCCAGAGAGCGGCCTGTTGCCTGAGACTTTCGAGGGCGAACGGGTGCACGTGATCATGTGCCCAGTCCAAAAGGGCCACGTGCATTTCCACACTGGGCTCACCTGGCATAGCTCAGGCGTCAATCACAGCGCCCGGATGCGCCGGGCCATCGCCATCCACCTGATGACGGAAAAGACCACTTACGATGCCGGCGGCGCCCACATCATGAAGCCCTTCGTCAGCGTGCCGGGCGGCGCGCCGCTCTCCGGCGATGTCTTCCCGTTGGTGTGGAACCATCCGGCCTGAAACGCCATCGTTCTCAGCATCAAACGCGCGCAGCCGGGCTGTTGTAACAGCCCGGCTGTTTGTTATTACTGGCTCGTTTTCTCCGACTTGAACCATAACGGATCCAGATCAATAGGTCTGCTGAATGCGCACAACTCTTTGCCGGCCGTGGGCGGTTCGTCTGGAGCTCTCCGCTTCAGTCGTATCTGCTTCCTTGCGAATGTTACCGGTCTGGCGCGTAGCTGAGGACGACGATGCCCTTGGGCAGGCTGTGGGCGCCCAACAATTTCAGACGGGTGGTACCCAGCCCGTCGCGGAATAGCGGCAGACCACCGCCCAGCACCACCGGGTGCAGCATCAGGCGGTATTCGTCCACCAGATCGTGCTGGCGCAGGGTGTGCACCAACTGGCTGCTGCCGGCCACCAGGATGGCCTGGCCGTCCTGCTGTTTCAAATTAGCCACAGCCTCGGCCACGTTGCCGTTGATCACCCGCGTGTTGTTCCACTCCGGTTTTTGCAGTGTGTACGAGACCACAACCTTGGGCAGGTTATTCATCCGATCGGCAAAGCCAGCCTCATCCTTATAGTTCGGCCAGGCCGCCGCGAACCCCTCATAGGTGACGCGCCCCAACGGCAGGATATCCGCGGCAAAGATTTCGTCGAATTTGTATTTTCCGGCCTCATCGCTTCAGAACGGCGCGCTCCACCCGCCGCGGCCGCTCTTTTGTCCGCCGGGGTCTTCCATCACCCCATCCAGTGTGACATATTCGCTGACAATTAATTTGCGCATGGTGGCTCCTTGCTCTAGTGCTGCGCCAGGGTGGCAGCCAATTCATCAAAGAACACCAGCCAGCCGGCCTTAGCGCCAGCGTAGCCGGCCTCGTCCAGATGCCCCCCGCCCTGGTGAAACATCATCTCGGTCTGGCCGGCGTTCTCGGTGAGAATGACGGTGATGACCTCGGCCTCATCGCCGGGCTGGTCGGACAGCGTGAACACCAGCCGCTCGGGCGGCGCCACTTCCAGGTATTTGCCCTGCCACGGGATTTCCGTGCGGTCCGGGCCGGCGAACATCGTGGCGCGCCAGGCGCCGCCAGGCCGCAGATCCATTGACGCGCTGGACAGGGGGATGGTCGCATCGCGGCCACCAAACCACTGGGCAAAGTGCTGCGGTTCGGTCCAGGCCTTAAACACCAGGTCGCGCGGGGCGTTGAAGATGCGGGTGATGGTGATGCCGCCGCGAGGGGCGGCCGAGGTGGGCGCAGATTCAGTCATGGTCAAATCCCTTATCGATAGTGCGCGGATACAATGTGCAGATTATTCGGATACGGTTGGCGGCGGCGTGGCGGGCTGGCCGCGGTCGTGGGAGAAGGTTTCCGGCTTCTGAACTTGGCGCAGATACTCGTCCAGGCTGTCAAAGCTGGCTTCGTAGAACTGGCGATAACGCTCAAGCCAGTTGTCAAGCCCCTTGAGCGGCGCCGGCTCCAGCCGGCAAGGCCGCCACTGCGCTTCGCGCCGTTGGCTGATGAGACCCGCTTTCTCCAACACCTTGAGGTGCTTGGAGATGGCCGGAAGCGACATGGGTTTAAAGGGCTCGGCCAGCTCGGTGACGGAGGCCTCGCCCTGGCTGAGGCGCGCCAGGATGGCCCGGCGGGTGGGATCGGCCAGGGCGGAAAGGGTCAGGCTGAGAGGATCGGGTGCGGCGGTTGTCATGGCTCTTTTATTAAACCAATTAGATAAATAACCTGTAAGTAAAATACATCGGCCCGCTTGGGATGTCAATAGCCATTTCCGGGACGGTTAGCTGTTTTCGGAGTGCGGATTTGCCCTGCTACTTAGCTTGGTGCCGACCAGTGGCACTGATATGCGAGGAAACCAAAGAAATCAACGTTACTCTAGCCGAACGGCAGGCTGTGGCCCGACACCCCTGGGGTGCCGGCCACAGCCTGCCGTTCGGCCGGCATTTTATGACAAGTTTTCACGCTGATAGGCAGGGAGCCTGTTTTGGTGTGGCGGGTGTGGCGGGTGTGGCGGAAGGCTTGAAATATAGGCAAATGGTGAAAAATCATGTGGCTTTAAGCCCCAACACATGTGGCGGGTGACATAACATACGGGGCAACGACCAGCGGGCCAGGCCGGCAACTGAAGTGCCGCCCTGGCCCGCTGGGTTGAGAATGCTATGCTGAGACAGTCGGGCTAGCTCGGAAAGGGCATCCATTGCTGCTCGCGCGGCGCGGTGGGCTGGAAGTCTAGCCGGTCGACGCCCAGGGCGCGCAGCGTGGCGCGCTCGATCAGCGAGTAATCCGCCGGGTTGGGGCGGTTGAAGTTGAGCGGCTCCTTGAGCACCACCGGCGGGTTGGTCATCCAGCGCGGCTGGCGGATGACGTTTTGCGACGAGGCGTGCAGCATGTACGGGTGCAGGAGGACGAAGTCGCCGGCTTCGCCGGTGACTTCTTCAAATTCGTGACACTGACTGATCAATTCGGGAACGTTAAAGTCACCAGGCTGCAAACCTTCCGGGTGTTCAAGCATAAAGCGGGCCACAACCTTGATCGAGTCGGGCGCGATGAACGTGCCACCGCCCTGGTGGCGCATGTCGGTCCACATGACCAGGCTTAGCAGGCCCTGCTCGGGGCTATCCAAAAAGTGGCGGAAGTAGCCGCCATCCTTGTGCCAGCCCCCCACCTGGGCCGAAGGCGGCTGCCAGGGCCGGTCGGCGCCATTGTGGAAGTTGGCGATGAAGGCATCGGACCACATGAACGAATTGACCGGGTAGAGGCCCTGCGGCGCGCGCCAGATCTTGGTCTCGAGGCGCGCCTCGCCGCCGACCACGTCTACGATGGCGTCCCAGGCGCGCGGCGCCAGGGTGCGAATGGGCAGCTCTTTCTCATGGTGCATCCAGATGATGCCCTGGACCCAGGTGCTGGGGTCGTTCGGGTCGTAGCCCAGCCGCTCGTAAGCGGTGCTGATCCACTGGTTGCCAATGTTCAGGTCGATGCAGCGCTTGACGACCAGATAGCCTTTGGTCAGAAAACTCTCCACTTGTGCGTCGGTCAGCGTGCGGAACGGGGTCATACCTAAATGTCTCCTAGCTCGACTGAGATGCCCTGCTCATCCACGGTCACCGGATAGAGCCTGGCCTGGTAATTCCCCTTTTGCAGCTCAGCCGCCACCGTGGCCATAGACACCGGAAAGCGGCGTTTGTGCTGGCGGTCGAGATCGAACCAGGATTGGCCGGTGCGCACGTCGAACTCCCAGCCGTGAAACGGGCAGCGCAGCAGCGGGCCGGTGGTAGTGGTCTCGGTGGAGCCAAAGATCGTGGCCTGCACCGGACCCCACAACTGGCCCTGGCACAACTGATAGCCCTGGTGCGGACAGCGATCGCGCATGGCGTAGAATTCGCCATCGATATTGAACACGCCAATGGAGTGGCCGTTGATGGTCAACAGCTTGCGGCCGCCGGCCGGGATTTCGTCCCGCGCGGCCACGAGATATTTGGACATGGATGCCCTCCTGGGGCAGCACAGCACGGGCGCGGGCTGGGTCCGCTGGGATGCGATTCCAGGAATGATACTATGAATGCCGCTGGGAGACGTTTATGAATAGCGAGGCATACACGGGCGCGACGCCGGAACAATTGGGCCACCCGATGGTGGCCGAACTTTTGGCGATCCACAACCATTTTCGAACCGAGTTGGCCGGCATGCTGCGGCTGACGCAGGAACTGCTGGCAGGCCAAAAGGCGCTGGACGGGCCGCAGACGCGGGCGCGGGTGCAGACGCTGATCCGCGCCAGCTATCAATATACGCAAATGCTGCATGCCCACCACGGCATTGAGACGGCGCAGATGTTTCCGGCGCTGGCGGCGCAGGGCCTGGCGACGGAGGTGGTCGCACGCCTGAACCGCGAACATGAGGCCATTTCGGTGC
>JAYTFQ010000173.1:0-4718 GCA_043734225.1 Anaerolineales bacterium
CTGGTGCTGAGCGAGCGCACGGTGGAGAAGCACGTCAGCAATATCCTGGGCAAGCTGAATTTGGTCACGCGCGGGCAGATTATCGCCTGGGCGCTGCACCTTGGCCTGGCATCCAAATCCCCCGACTGAAAAAGTACGCGCTGGACCTCGAAAACTTACGTGGCGGCACGCATGCCAGCTGGCACTGCTTCTGTTATACCAAAGGCAGGCCACCGACCCACTGGGTCAACTTTCATGGAGGTTACATGCTGGCATTACGGAAATTCATGGTTCTCTTCTTTCTTGCGCCGATGGTTGCTGTCGCCTTGGCGCCACTCAGCGGCCCGGCACAGGCCCAAAGCATGGACCAGCCAGCCAACATAGGCAGCACACCAACTGCCAGCCTGCTGGTCACGGGTCTGGAGGAGCTCCAGGGGAGTGTCGTCGGCCCCGGCGGGGCGTTGTTCGTCACCGCGCCGCTCGCCGGCAGCATCTGGCGCGTCGACCCACAGACGGGCGCCGTCACGCTCTTCGCCAGCGGGCTGCCAGCCCGCCTCCCGGGCCTGGACTACATCGGCAGCGGAGTGGTCGATGTCGCCTTCATGGGCGGGACCGCGTACGCGCTGGTCACCGGTGTCGCCCCCGACCTCCAGGGCCACGACGTCGTCGGCATCTACCGACTGGACGGCCCAGACAGCTTTACCATCGTGGCCGACATCGGCGCGTGGTCCATAGCCCATCCGCCGGCAACGGACTTCTTCGTCCCGACCGGCTTCCAGTACGCGATCCAACCATTTCACGGCGGGTTCCTCGTCACCGACGGGCACCATAACCGCGTGCTGTGGGTCACCTTGGACGGCAAGATCACCCAGGTGATCGCCTTCGGCGATATCGTCCCGACCGGGCTGGCGGTGAGAGACAACACGATCTACATGGCTGAAGCCGGTCCCATTCCCCACCTGCCAGAGACCAGCAAGGTCATGTCATTCACCCTGAAGTCGCCCACTGCCACGCAGGTGGCCTCCGGCGCCGGGTTGAACAAAATCGGGTTGCTCGTCGATGTGGAATTTGGCGGCAACACACTCTACGCCCTCGCACAAGGCTTCTGGAATGGTCCATTCGAGGGTACTCCCGCGCAGCCGAATACGGGCGCACTGGTGAAGGTTAACCCGGATGGGACTTTCACTGTCATCGTAGCGGGTTTGAACCAGCCGACCTCGCTTGAATTTATCGGAAACACCGGCTACGTTGTCAACCTGGCGGGCGAAATCTGGAAGATCGACAATGTTTTCCCGCCCGCCCACAGCACCGTCACAGAGACGGTCAACTGGACCATGCCCGCCGGCCAATGCGCCAGCCTGGCCGGCGAAGTGACCGGCACCGGCCAGCGCAACGAAACGATTGACACCGTAACGAAGCTAGACGGCAGCAGCCAGGTTGTCATCAATGACCTGGTCGTAGGCACAGCCCAGGGGAGTGATGGTCAGAAATACAGCTTCTACTACGCCAACCATTCCATCTGGAATACGCCGGCCTCGGGTTCCCCGGTGGCGATCAAGATGGACGACCTGTTTCTGCTGCGAAACAGCAGCGGCGCTGCCAGCAACCGGTATGCCGTAAAAGCCGCCTTTGTCTGGCGCTGGACATATGACCCGAACACCGCTGCTTATTGGCCGCCGGTAGACAACTTTGTCCAGACGCACACGATCGGCGACCCGATCAACTGCGATCCGATCTAGGATTTTGGGTTCGGCGCGTCTGCCGCGCGTCTGAAGGCAGCCGGGCAGTGACATCGCTTTTTCACTGTCCGGCTGCCGAGCCGTACCGGGGTTGAAGCATGTCCCAACACCGCACGATACACATCCTGCTGGCGCTGGCAGGCGAGGCTGCGCTGCTGCTGGCGGCGTTTGGCGCGCCAGCCGCCGCCGACCCGCTGCCCGACCGGCCGGCGCCAGCTCGCGGCAGCGCCCTGGATCAGGCGCTGGCGGCGACGTTGGCCCAGGCCCGCTTCACCGGCCGTATCCAGGCCTCGCTGGCGCAGCGGCTGGGCCGCCCGGTGAACGCGCGCCTGGCGAACGTGGGCCGGCTGCTGTGGTTTGACACCCTGACCGGCCTGAACGATGACAACACCTGCGCCGGCTGCCACTCGCCCACGGCCGGGTTCGGCGACACGCAGTCGATCGCGATTGGCATCCAAAACAATAGCATCGTGGGGCCGCACCGGGCCGGGCCGCGCAACATGCGCCGCACACCGACGGCCATCAACACCGCCTTCTATGCCAACCTGATGTGGAACTCGCGCTTTGCGGCGCTGTCGAGCGATCCGTTCGATAACGGCGCCGGCTTTCTGTTCCCAGCGCCGGAGGCGCTGACACTCTCGGGCCAGCCGCACCTGCTGGCGGCGCAGGCCTTCATCCCGCCCACCGAGCGCACCGAGGTAGCCGGTTTCGATTTTCCGGGCGACAACGACGCCATCCGGGCCGAGGTGCTGAGCCGGCTGAACGCCAATGCCAATTACCGCGCGCTGTTTGGCCGGATCTTTCCAGCGGTGCGGGCGGGCGCGCCGATCAGCTTTGATCAGTTTGGGCAGGCCATCGCCGAGTTTGAATTCAGCCTGACCTTTGCCAATGCGTCCCTCGATCAATTTGCGCGCGGCCAGCGCAGCGCGCTGACCGACGACGAAAAGCAGGGCGCGCTTTTATTTTTCGGTGCGGCCGGCTGCGTCAAATGCCACAGCGTGGCGGGGGCCGCGAATGAGATGTTTAGCGATTTTCAGGACCACGTGGCGGGCGCGCCGCAGATCGCGCCGCGGCTGACGAACAATAGCTTTGATGGCGCCGGCGCGAACGAGGATTATGGGCACGAAGATGTGACTGGCGACCCGGCCGACCGCTACAAGTTTCGCACCTCGCCGCTGCGCAACGTGGCGCTGCAGCCCACGTTCATGCACAATGGCGCCTTCACCAGCCTGGAGGCCGCCATCCGTTATCACCTGGATGCGGCTGGGGCCGCGCCCGGCTACACGCCAACCGGCCAGGGCCTGGCCGCCGACCTGAGCGGGCCGCTGGGGCCGACGACCATGGCGCGCCTCGACCCGCTGCTGGCCACGCCGGTGCGCCTGAGCAAACAAGAATTCAAACCGCTGGTGGCGTTTGTGCGCTATGGCCTGCTCGACGCGCGCGCCGCGCCGGCCCGTCTGCGCCGCCTCGTGCCGCAAGCGGTGCCCAGCGGACGGCCGGTGTTGGCGTTTGAGTTTCCGTAGATTTGAAAGGGCGACGATGATTAACTCCATTGGCCTTCCTGCAGCTGCCGTAGCCGCGTTCGGCCGCCGTTTGAGCGGCCAGCTCATCGGCCCCGGCGACGACGCGTACGAGGCAGCCCGCCACGTGTGGAACGGACTGATCGACCGTCGTCCGGCGCTCATTGTGCGCTGCGCGGATAACGGCGACGTGGCGGCGGCGGTCGGGTTTGCGCGCCAGCACGATCTGCCACTGGCTGTGCGCGGCGGCGGCCACAACGTGGCCGGGCATGGCACCTGCGATGGCGGGCTGCTGATTGACTTGGGTGTGCTAAAACGCGTCGAAGTGGACACTGCCACGCGGCGGGTGCGCGCCGGCGGCGGCTGCACCTGGGCCGAGGTGGATGCTGCGACTCAGGCGCAGGGGTTGGTCACGCCGGGCGGTGTGTTCTCTGGAACCGGCGTGGCCGGGCTGACCCTGGGGGGCGGTTTCGGCTGGCTGCGCAATAAGTATGGCCTGTCGTGCGACAACCTGATGCGGGCGCAGGTGGTGACGGCCGATGGCCGGACCGTTACGGCCAGTGCCAATGAGAATGCCAATTTGCTTTGGGGCCTGCGTGGGGGCGGGGGCAACTTTGGCATCGTAACGGAATTTGAATTGCAGTTGCACCCGCTTGGGCCAGAGGTGATGTTCGCGGTCACGTTCTATCCGGGCGAACAGGACGAGGCAGTGCTGCGTGTATTTCGCGATTACTGCGCCTCCGCGCCGGACGAGGTGGGGGGGGTCAGCTTTCAAGGCGTCTTCCCGCCCGACAGCCCGGCCTATCCACCCGAGCTGCACGGCCGCCGTTTTATCGCGCTGGCCGGCGTGTATGCCGGCGCGGTCGAGATGGGAAAAGTGGTGCTAGAGCCTCTGCGCAATGCCGCCGAGCCGCTGGCCGATTTCAGCGGGCGGATGCCATACGTGGAAGTGCAGCACTTTTTCGACGCGGACTATCCCATCGGTTGGCATTACAACTGGAAGAGCCTCAACCTGACGCGGCTGGACGATGCAGTGATCCACACGATTTCGGAGCACGCCAGCCGGCAGCCTTCGCCGCATAGCACCACCGACCTGTGGCACATTGGCGGTGCCATCAAGCGTGTGAGCGCTGCCGACAGCGCCTATGGCGGCCGGCAGGCCAATTTCCTGCTGTCCGCGGAGGCCAGCTGGCAGGAACCCAATCAAGACACGGCGAATATCGCCTGGGCACGCGACCTGATCGGCGCCATGCGATCGCATTCCAATGGCGGCGCCTATCTTAACTTTGGCGGTTTCCAGGAAGAAGGCGAGGCGCTCATGCAGGCCAGCTTTGGCACCCAGTATGCCCGGTTACAATCGCTCAAGCGCGACTGGGACCCGGACAATGTATTTCGGCTGAACCAGAACATCCTGCCCGCCACTGGCTTGTGACGGATTGGGGCGCCGATTGGCGCCGGCCGCCGCGGGTGCCACGAGGCC
>JAYTFQ010000174.1:0-14019 GCA_043734225.1 Anaerolineales bacterium
GGAGCTGCAGGCGCTGCGCCAGGCGGACGGCCGGTAAGCATGCGTCTGGCCATCGTCGTGCCGCGCTATGGTCCGGACATTCTGGGCGGTGCCGAAACCTTCGCGCGCATCTTCGCGGAGCAAATGACCGCGCGCGGCCACGGCGTGGCGGTGCTGACGACGTGCGGGCGCGATCATCTGACCTGGCGCAACGAATTGCCGGCGGGCCGCGCCACCATTAACGGGATTGCGGTGGAGCGTTTTCCCATGCTGACGAACTGGGGCACGGCGCGCTACCACGCTCTGCACGGCCGGATCCTCTCGGGGCAGGCCCTGACGATTGATGAACAGTATGAGTGGGTGGACAGCGGGGCGCATAGCCCGGCGCTATACGCTTTTATTCAGCGCCACCACGCCCGCTACGATCTGCTGATTTTCGTGCCGTATTTGTTTCCGACTACCTACTATGGCGCCTCGATCGTGCCCGACAAGAGCGTCATTTGGCCGTGCCTGCATGATGAGGGCTATGCCTGGCTGGCCCCGACGCGCGCCACCCTGGCCAGCGCGCGCGGGGTGATGTTCAATGTGGAGCCAGAGCGCCGGCTGGCGCACCGGCTGGGCGTGTACAACCCGGGTGAAGCGATTGTGGGCTTCGGCATGGCGCCTGTCAGCGGGTCCGCCGAACGCTTTCGGAAAGCCAGCGGGATCAGCGAGCCCTTCATTTTGTACTCTGGCCGCCTGGAAGGGTCCAAGAACGTGCCGCGCCTGCTGGGGTATTTTCTGGAATACAAGCGCGAGCACGGCGGCCCGCTGAAGCTGGTGCTGATGGGCACCGGGCCAGAAGCCATTCCAGCCCACAAGGACATCGTGCGGCTTGGTTTTCGGCAAGGGCAGGACAAGCTGGATACCTATGCCGCCGCCAGCGTGCTGTGCCAACCGTCGGTGAATGAGAGTTTTTCGATTGTCATCATGGAATCCTGGCAGGCCGGCGTGCCAGTGCTGGTGCACGGCAACTGCGCCGTCACCAAGTATCATGCGCGCCGGAGCGGCGGCGGCCTGTACTTTCTCAATTACGCCGACTTTTCTGGCGCGCTGGACCTGCTGCTGGAAGACGCGGCGCTGCGGACACGCATGGGCCAGAACGGCTGCCGGTATGTCGCCCAGAACTATAACTGGGAGGCGGTTATCGGGCGCTTCACGGCCGCCGCGGCCCGCTGGCAATCGACAGCTGATTTGGCGGCGCCGGCGCCCAACGCGCCGGATGGGGCCGGCCTGGACGCGCGGCGATCCGGCGAGGCGCCGGGCGGTGGCTAATCAGGTTTTGCATCAGGTCATTGTGGGCGCCATGATCGGCGATGCGATCACCGACGAGGCCCTGCTGATCCGGCGCTGGCTGCGCGAAGCCGGCTACCAGTCCGAGATTTATGCCGAAGCCATCCACCCGGCGCTGGAGCGCGAGGTGCGTTCCTGGCACACGTACCGGCCGGGCCAGGGCGAAGCGCGCATCATCTATCACCACAGCATCGGCAGCCAGACCGTCGACCGGCTGCTGGCGTGGCCGCCGCGGCTGATCTTGATCTATCACAATGTCACGCCGCCCGCCTTCTTTGCCTCGGTCAATCCGGCGCTGGCGCGCCAAATGCAGCTGGGACGCGAGCAACTGGCGACCCTGCGCGGGCGGACCGATCTGGCGTTGGCCGATTCCGCGTACAATGCGGAGGAGCTGCGCCAGGCCGGTTTTGAGCGCACGGGGGTGCTGCCCATTTCACTAGACCCGGGCCGCTATGCCATACCGCCCAACCTTGAGCTGCAGGCGCGCTTCAAGGACAGCGGCCCGCTCCTGCTCTTCGTGGGGCGGTTGGTGCCCAACAAGAAACAGGAAGACTTGATCAAGCTGCTGTATTTCTATCGGCGGATTGACCCGGCGGCGCGCCTGCTGCTGGCGGGCGACCCGTGGGTGCCCGCTTACGAGCAATGGCTGCGCGAGCTGACGGTCTATCTTGGGCTGCAAGAGGCGGTCCTGTTCGCCGGGCACATCACGCAAGCCGATCTGGTGACGTACTACGGGCTGGCCGATGTGTATGTATCCATGAGCGAACACGAGGGGTTTGGCAAGCCGCTGATCGAGAGCATGTATTTGGGCCTGCCGGTGCTGGCCTATGCCGCCGCGGCAGTGCGTGGTACGCTGGGCGAGGCCGGCCTGCTGTTCCGGCACAAACACTACGAGGCGCTGGCCGAGGCCGTGAATCTGGTGGTGCGCGAGGCGGCGCTGCGGGAGCGGATGATCGCGCGTCAGCGAAACTGGGCAGAGCAGTTCCTGGAGCCGGCGGTGAAACGCACCTGGCGGCAATTATTTGACAATGGACAATTGGTACCCTCGGCGATGTAGGCGGGCTGGGCTACCATTCGTGAAGGATTTACATGCGACAATCCCTGCTGCCAATTTTGCAATGCCCGATCTGTTCTGGGCCAATAGCGGTTCAGGCAGTTCGGGCCAGCGGCAAAACCGGCGACGAGATTGTCGAAGGCGATCTGCGCTGCACGGCGTGCGGCACTGTTTATCCCGTTCAGCGCGGCCTGCCCAACCTGCTGCCGGCCCAAATTCTGGAAGCGCACAAGAAGCAGGAGATGCAGGGGTGGGTGGACTTGTGGCAGAAGAAGGGCATGTACGACATGCCCTATCCGGCTGAACATAGCTTCCAGTTGCCGTATTTGGGCGGCATCTGGAGCGAGATTGCCACTGCCTTCGACTTCACCATGGCGGAGCTCAATTTGTCGGGCGGCGAGGCCGTGTTGGATTTAGGCGCCGGCCAGGGTTGGGCTTCGCGCTACTTCGCCGCGCGGGGCTGCAAGGCAATTGCCGTCGACATCGTGGCCGATGAGCTGTGGGGGCTCGGCCGGTCGTGGGCGATCATGGAACACGCCGGCGTTTATTTCGAGCCGATGCTGGCGGACGGCGAGAATCTGCCCTTTCGGGACGGCCAATTCGACATCGTCTTTATGTCGGCCGCGCTGCACCACTTCAAAAACATCGGCCGCATCTTAGGGCAGGCCTATCGTGTTCTGAAGCCCGGCGGACGAATTATATGCTCTCCAGAACCGGCTGCTTCCATTTTTGTCAGCGAGCGCGATATACAGAACGTCCTGGAGGAGAGTGAAGAAGGCATTGTTGAGCGCCGGCCAAAGGTGTTTGAATATTGGTGGGACCTGCGCCAGGCCGGCTTCCGCAACATCGACATCGATACCTTCGAGACGCATCGGACGACTGACAAGCAGATCAACGCTTGGATGTCGAATGCGCGAGACAATCTGGTGCGGCAAGTGCGGCCGCTCTTTCGCCCGCTGGCGTGGGCGGCTTATATGCTGCCGCGGGTGATGCCGAGGCGGCAGGCTAGATTTCTCGAGCTGTGTGTGAATGGAGGCTCCATCATGATGCGCGCCGAAAAAGGTGAGACGGCCAGGGTGTCACTGCCCGCGCGAGTGCTGCGAAAACTGGCTGAGATGCGACAGGCGACTGTGTTGTCGGGCAAACTCAATTGGGAACTGGCCCGGATCAGCCTGGCCGAACGCCGGGCGCCGACGGATGCCGTCTTTCTGCGCGCGGTTTATCGCTGCTATTTGAAGCGCGAGCCGGATGAAGTGGGGCGCGCCTACTTTTCGGCTGCGCTGGCGCGCAAGAGCTTGACGCGCACCGGCCTGGTCGCGGCCATCCAGCAGTCCAGCGAGTATAAAATGATGTATGGACTGAACGTTCACCCGCTGGATGCCATGCATCAATCGCGCATGCTGCTGGTTCAAAAATGCCTGCCGTCGGCGGAAACGATCGTGGATTTGGGCGGGGCCGCCGTCGGGCATGCCGAAGGCTCGCTGTTGATGATGGGCTACCCGTTTCGGCCGCGCGAGATCGTCATCGTCGATCTGCCCCCGCCGGAGCGCCTGCACGATGGGTTCGGCGCCGAGGCCGCCACGGCCGTGACCACCTCGGACGGGGTTATCGTCCGCTACCAGTATGGGTCCATGGCCGATCTTTCACCCATTGCCGATGGCTGGGCGGATATGGTGTGGTCGGGCGAGAGCATCGAACATGTGTCGGAAGCGGATGCGGATCGGGTCTGCCGTGAAGCCTTCCGGGTGCTGAAACCCGGCGGCTATTTTTGCCTGGACACACCCAATGGGGCCCTGACCCGGATCCAATCGCCCAGCGAATTAATCCATCCGGAACATCAAAAGGAATACTACGTGCCCGAGTTGAGGGCCAAGCTGGAGAAGTGGGGTTTCCAGGTGTTGGAGCAGAAAGCGATTGTGCCCATGCCGAAAAGCCTGGAACGGCGAGTGTTTGACTACGGTGAGCTGGTGGCGAATATCGGTGTCAGTGACGAGGCCGAGGTCGGCTATATGTTCTTCCTGAAGGCGCGTAAGCCACTGCAGTAGACAGGTTCCAGAGTTCAGCGAAGTCAGTCAGGAGGAATGTTCGTGCGCCAGGCAGGTATGGTTGGTGTTACTGATGAATCGGTGGATAAAGTGCAAGGTGAACAACATGATGAACTTCCGTCGCAGGATTGCAGCTTTTCTGGTGGCGGCCCTCGCCGCCCTGCTGATTTATTCCGTCGCGCTGGCGGATTATCTTCACAACCCGCCACCGCTAGCTGGTTTTGTCCATGCCGCCGGCTGGATTCCCGACTCGCCGCAGCACATCGGCGCGCTGCTGGACGGCGCCGCGGTGATCCGCTCGTCGCCCGTCATCGCCAATATCAGCACGCTGTCCGCCGGCAACGAGGTAGCGGTGGGCGGCTCGGACGGGATCGTCTACGTCTACGCCAGAAATGGCGACATATTGTGGAGTAAGGATGTTTTTGCCGGCTCCAGCACGCCGAACTGCAATGCAGCCCCCGATTCCCGGCTGAACTCGTCACCGGCGGTCGGCGATTTGAACAACGACGGCGTGCCGGAGGTGGTGATCGGCTACGGAACTATCCTGCCAAGCAACTGCGATGGCGGCATCGTGGCGCTGAACGGCAACAGCGGCGCGGTGGAGTGGCGGTTCAGCCTGCGCGCCTGGCAGGCCAGCCAGGTCTACGCGCCGGAGGGCTTGTATGGTGTGGAGTCCACCCCGGCGCTGGCGGATGTGAACGGCGATGGTACGCTGGAAGTCGGCTTCGCCGGGCTGGACCGCAACATGTACCTGCTGAATTCGAATGGCAGCGTGCGTTTTTACTACAATGCCATTGACACCGGTTGGTCGTCCCCGGCTTTCGCGAATATCGATGGCGACAGCAATCTGGAAATGATTATTGCGACGGATATAACGGGCAACAATCAAATTCAGCCGCCCACGGTCGATGGCGGCTATGTGTATGCTTTTAAGACCGATCAGCGTAACCCGACGCGCCTGGAATTTGGCACCGGTTTCAAGTGGCGCACCCACTTGGACCAGGCGATGTATTCCTCCCCGACGATCGCCGATGTCCTGTCCGGCAATCCTGGACTGGAAATTGTGATTGGCTCCAGCTGTGTCTTTCCGCTCGGCAGCTCGAACAAGACCGGCAAGTGGGTCAAAATTCTGCGCCTGAGCGATGGCGTTGTGCTGCAGACGCTTGACGCGCCCGCCTGCCTGCGCTCCTCGCCGGCCGTGGCGGATATCGATAATGACGGCAAGCTGGATGTGGTTGCCACGGTGACCGGCCGGACGGACTGGGGCGGCGATGGGACCAGCAAGGTGGTGGCCTGGGACCCGGAGACCGGCGCGCAGAAGTGGACCTTTGTACCGCGAGATGCCAACGGACTTCTGAACGAAAACAACACCAATGATCCCAACGGGGATGATATTCAGTCGCCGGTGATCGCCGACCTGGATGGCAATGGCTCGCTGGAGGTGGTGGTGGCGAACCAATGGACGGTGCATGTCATTCGTGGCGACAACGGCCAACCCCTCACATGCCAATTTCGCAGCTGTCCTACTCAGCAGTTGTCACTCTGGGCGTGGTACACAGTCAAGTCAACGCCCGCGATCGGCGACCTGGATGGCGACGGCCACCTGGAGGTCGTCATTGGGGGCGGTCATAATTGGGGTCCCCCCGGCGGCGCGGGCGCCCATGGCCTCTTATACGTTTGGACCGATTTCGCGGCGGCCGGCCTGGGCAGCCGGCCCACCAATCAGCCGCACTACGCCGCGCCCTGGCCCATGTTTCGCGGCAACGCGCAGCGCACCGGCGTGGTGGCGCATCCGTCAATGGCGGCTTCGCCCACGGCCATGTCGATCTTTCAGCCAGTGGGCTCGGCCACGACGCTGTCGACAGCCTTCAAGGTAATCAACAACGGCGGTGGGATATTGGATTGGCGCAGTAGCACGACGGGCGGCATTCAACTCACACCGTCGCATGGTTCAACCAGCAGCCTGACGGGAGTGACCGTGCAGGTTTCCGTGCCGACAGCCGGAAACGGGACTTATTTCCTGGGGACCATCACGCTCTCCTCGGGCAATGGGGATAACTCGCCGGTGCTAGTTACCCTCACGCGGCACGTCGGGCCGCTCACGTTCCTTCCGCTGATTTCACCCTGATGCGCCGCGAGAGATGACCGACCGCCCGGTTGCGCCGGCGCCCGCGTTGCGACTCGAGCCGGTTTGGCGCCTGGTGTGGCCCTGGGCGGCCTTCCTGGCCATCCTGGCCTGGGGTTGGCGGGTGACCGACCTGTTTCACAACGTGCCTGGCTATGGGGATGCGCTTGAGGTGCTGTGGGGGCTGGAGTGGTACGCCAAAAGCCTGGCCCAATGGCACAACCCATTGGTGTATCCCGCTGTATTTGCTCCGGCCGGATGGCAAGTGGCCACCCTGGCCCACGGTCCAGCCTTTTTTCTGGCCCTCATGCCGCTGTATGCGCTCGGGGGCGCCGCGTTTGCCTTCAATCTGACGGCGCTGGGGGCTAACGCCCTGGCCTTTGCCGGCATGTACAAAATGGCCCGGCTGTGGCTGCCGGCCTTTGCCGGCGTGGTCGTGGCGTTGGCCTACACGTTTTGGGGGTACCGCTGGTTCCGTAACGCCGGTCATCTGCATACCATCGTTATGACGGCGCTGATGCCGTTCCAGATATGGACCTGGGAGCAGGCGCGCCGTCGTCCGGCGAGCCGCGCAAGGTGGTTTGTCGCATCCGGGCTGATTTGGGGTGCAAGCATTACGGCCTCGCTGTATGCCTTGTGGCTGGGTGCGCTGCTGCTGTTGGCCTGGGGCCTGGCGGGGCGCATGGCGCGGCAAACAACCTGGCAGACTCTGGCGCGCGGCTTGCTCACGGCGGGCCTGGCCGCGCTGCTGGTTAGCGGCCCCACGCTATGGCTTTTCTGGCGCGGCATGTCCACCAGCTTGACCCAGTTTTTTGGCCTGGGCACGCTGGTCGGGTGGGCGGCCAGCGCCAACAGCTTGCCTATTCCCAGTGTCTTTCACCCGTGGTTGAGCGGAGTGGCGCGGACGCTCGATCACGGCCCGCTCAACGAAGCGGAGATGGCTAATTTCGGCACGGTCGGCGCCCTGGCCGCGCTGCTGGGCGCCTGGCTGTCGCGCGCCAACAAACGGCGGTGGCCGCTCCTGGCCTGCTCCGTGGTGGGCTTGGTTTTCGCGCTTGGACCCGCACTTAAGTGGGACGGAAGGGTGTCGATGGTGAGCTGGCTGAGGCCCGTCGATAATGTATTGTGGACCATCGGGCTCCATCTCAAGCCGGCGCTATTCTCGCCGGCCCAGCCGCCCGACGCTCTGGCGACGGCTTTCCCGCTGCCCGATATGCTGGCGGCGGCCCTGGTTCCTTTTTGGGAGGGCGCGCGCGTCACCTCGCGCTTTGCTTTCGTCGCGGCGCTGGGGGTGTTCCCTTTGGTCGGCTGCGCCATGGCCTGGCTGAAGCCAGCCTGGCTGCGGGCGGGGCTGGCGCTGGTGGTGTTGTTTGAAGTTCTGCCGCGCCCGACCGCCAGCGTCCCCGCCCAGCCGGCCGCGCATCCGGCCTTCGCGTGGCTGCAAGCGCAAGATTTGGCGGGCGGGACCATCATCGACCTGGCTGCGCTGCAGCCCGATCACCTGACGGTGCTGTTCGGGGGCGACGTTCTCTTTTCGACCCTCTATCACCGCCAGGCTACGGTCTCAGGTGTCGGCAGCTATCTGCCGGCGCACTACCTGACGATCCACGACTGGTTTGACAGCGCCCCACACCCGCTGTCCAGCCGAGAGCTGGTCCCACTGCTGCGGTTTTATCATGTGCGCGAGGTGGTCGTTCACATGCAGAGCGCGGCGGAACAGCCGTTGGTGGATGAGGCCCGATCCAATGTGGAATTGAGCCTGGTCCGGTGCTTTAACCCGCCACACGGGGTTACGCCCTGGCCGTATGGCATCTGTGTGCTGCAACTCGGGCCGCCGGCCAATGACCGCTTCAACGTGATCCGCGCGCAGGGCTGGTCGGCGGATGAGCCCTGGGGCACCTGGATTGAAGGGCCCCAGGCGACCGCCCGCTGGGTGGCGACTGACAAGGCCACGGAAACCCTGTCGCTGGCGCTCGTCCCGATCTGCCTGCCAAACCGCCGGCAGCACGTGACGCTCGCGGTTAATTCAGTCGCGGTGGCCGACCACCGCTGGGAGAACTGTGATCCGTGGCAGACGCAGGTGTCGCTGCCGGCCGCGCTGGTGCGCGTGGGCTGGAACAGCCTGACCATCCAGTCCGATTTTGCTGATCTGCCGATCAACCCGGCCAGCGGCCAAATCGTCGATTCGCGGCGTGTCTCGGTGGCCGCCACTCAACTGCAAATCCAGTCGCCCTAGGGTGGCGGGCAGCCCAATGGCCAGTGGTGGTCGATCTCACATGCCGACTTCACAGAGCGCGAGTTGACGACCCGACCCTTGCGCATCCTGCACGTTATGGCGCGCTATTGGCCGGCGCAGGGCGGCGCCGAAGGCTATCTGCACGAAATCTCGCGCCGGCTCGTGGCCGACGGCCATCAGGTGACGGTGGCCACGACGGACGCGCTGGATGTGGAGGTCTTTTGGAATCCGGCCCGGCGCCGATTGGCGCAGGGCGAAGCGCGGCAGGATGGTGTGCGCATCCGGCGGTTCCCCATCCGCCACCTGCCGGGCGCGCCGCTGACGTATTCACTCTGGCGCTATCACGGCCTGCGCGGCCTGGCGGCGCTGCCGCTGCCGGTGAGTCTGCTCACACGCCTGGCGCGCTGCACGCCCTGGGCACCTGGTCTGCACGCCTGGCTGGAGGCGACGAATGAGCCGTACGACATCGTCGGCGGCGCGGGCATCCTGTATGAGCCATTTGTGGAGGCCGGGCTGAGGTTTGCCACCCGGCGCGGGCTGCCATTTATCGTCTATCCGTTCACCCATCTGGGTGCCGGCCAGCGCCCGGGGCAGGATGTCGTCAGCCGCTATTACACGCTGCGCCACCAGGTGGCCCTGGTTAAACGAGCGGACGCCGTGGTGGCGATGACGGCGACTGAAAAGCAGTTTTACGTTGAGCGGGGTCTGCCGGCTGAGAGCGTGACCGTGGTCGGCGCGGGCGTCACTCCGGGCCAGGTGCTGGGGGGAGACGCACACTCGTTTCGGGCCAGCAACCCCGGGCAGGCGTTTGTGGTGGCCTTCATTGGCGCGATGACGTTTGACAAAGGCGCCTTGCACTTGCTGGAGGCGATCCGCCAGTTGAACCTGGCCGGCCGGCCCGTATCGCTCTTCCTGATCGGCGCGCCGGCGGCGCCATTTGAACGGCTGAGGAACAGACTGCCGGCGGCGATCCGTGAGCGGGTGGTGGTGCTGGGGCAAGTGGACGAGGCCGCCAAGAAGAACTTGCTGGCGGCCTGCGATCTGTTCGCGATGCCCTCGCGCACCGATTCATTTGGGATTGTTTACCTGGAGGCCTGGCTGTATCGCAAACCGGTAATCGCGGCGCGCGCCTGGGGCATGGCGGACGTGGTGGCGGAGGGGCAGGATGGCGCCCTGGTGCCGTTTGGTGATGTGGCGCGGCTGGCGGAGACCATTGGCCAGATGATGGATGATCCGGCGCGGCGCGCGGCGATGGGCTTACGGGGCGAACGTAAGGTTTACGAACGACACACCTGGGACCACGTGTACGCCAGCCTGCGTGACACGTATGCGCGGCTGGCGCGCGTGGCGGGCGAGCGCGGGTAGGCCCGATGCGCATTCTGTTTGTCACTCATCGCTTCTTGCCGCGCTTTACCGCCGGCACTGAAGTCTATAGCGGGCTGATGGCCCAGGAATTGGCGCGCCTGGGGCACGCGCTGCGGATATTCACCGGTGATCCGAGCGTCAAGGCGGCGTATGCGGCGACCTGGAATGGTTTGCCGGTTCAGGCGGTGCCGTGGGGGCTGGGGCCCTGGCCAGGCGCCATCGCCACCTACCTGGCCAGTTTCACCAATCCGGCGGTCGAGCGCCAGTTTGAGGCGGTCTGCCGCGTCTTTCGGCCGGAGGTCGTGCACGTGCAGCATCTGATGGGCCTGTCGCCGTGGCTGCCGGCCATTGCCAAACGGCATGGTGCGCGGGTGGTGGTCACGCTGCACGATTATTGGTTTGCGTGCAGCAACACCTGGCTGTTCCGTTGGTCGCGGGAACAATGCCCGGGACCGGGCTCCGGGTATTACTGCGGCGGCTGCGCCCTGGATCGGTTGCATCGCGCCCCGCTGCCGGCGCTGATGGCGCTGGCGGCGCCGATCTTTGCGGCGCGCACACGCGTCCTGCGCCGCGCTTTGCTTCAGGCGGATCACCTGATCGCGCCGTCAAAGGCTGTGGCCAACCGGCTGGCCGGACAGGGTGTGCCGCTGGCCCGGGTTGAGGTTGTGGCGCACGGCATTGTCACCCCGCCAGCACCCCCGGCCGAGCCGCCGGCCGCCGGGGTGCGCTTTGTCTATATCGGCTCGCTCACGCCGCCGAAGGGCGTTCACATCGCGCTGCAGGCCTTCAACCGCCTGGCGGGCGATGGCCTTCAATTTGAGGTCTACGGCAATCTGACCGAGGACCCGGACTACGTGCGCGAGCTGCAGGCGCTCAATCAGGGCGGGCGGGTCGCCTTCAAAGGGCCGCTGGCGCATGAGCGGCTCAATCAGACCCTGGGCTCTGCCCACATGCTGGTGCTGCCTTCGTTGTGGGATGAGCCGTTTTCGATGGTGGTGGACGAGGCGCTGCACGCCGGACTGCCGGTGCTGTTTACCGATCGCGGGGCGCCCAAGGAGCGGCTGATTTCCGGCATCAATGGTTTAATGGCAGCTGCGGGCGATGTCGAGGCCTGGCACCGCCAGATGCGGTATGTGGTGGAAGACCGTCACGTCCTGGCCCAATTGCGCCGCGGCGCGCGGTCGCTCAAGCCGGCGAGTGTGCATGCGCGTGAACTTGAGGGCATCTATACCCGCCTGGTATCTGAAGATGCCGCGTCCTAACAAAGGAGATCCAGGGTGGCAAAAGCTCTTGTAACCGGCGCGGCCGGCTTTATCGGATCACACGTGGCCGGCTGGCTGCTGGCGGATGGGCTGGAGGTGGTGGCGCTGGACGATCTCAGCGGCGGCTATGCCGACAACGTGCCGGCCGGCGCGCGTTTTGTGCGCGCCTCGGTGACAGATCACCAGCGGCTGGCCCAACTGTTTGAAAGTGAACACTTCGACTATGTGTTTCACCTGGCGGCCTATGCCGCCGAGGGCCTCAGCCACTTCATCCGCCGTTTTAACTACGAGAACAACCTGGTCGGCTCGATCAACCTGATTAACTTGAGCGTGCTGCACGGGATCAAGTGTTTTGTGTTCACCTCCTCGATTGCCGTGTATGGCCGCAACCAGCTGCCGATGAGCGAAGACCTGGCCCCGCAGCCGGAAGACCCATACGGCGTGGCGAAATACGCGGTGGAGCTGGACCTGCGCGCCGCCCACCACCAGTTTGGCCTCGACTACGTCATCTTCCGCCCCCACAACGTCTATGGCGCCCACCAAAACATTGGCGACAAATATCGTAACGTCATCGGCATTTTCATGAACCAGATCCTGCGGGACCAGCCGCTGACGATCTTCGGCGATGGCGCTCAGACGCGCGCTTTCTCATACATTGATGATGTGGCGCCGGTGATCGCCCGCTCGATCAACAATCCGCGGGCCTTTGGCCAGGTGTTCAATGTGGGCGGGGATACGGCCTATTCGGTGACCGAGCTGGCGCAGGTGGTCTCGGAGTGCCTGGGCGTCACGCCGGACATTCGCTACCTGGCCGCTCGCAACGAAGTGGCGCACGCGTACTGTTCGCACGAAAAGGTGCGCCAATACTTCGACCTGCCGGAGCCGCTGGCGCTGCGCGACGGGATCGCGCGGATGGCCGAATGGGCGCGGGCCACGGGCAGCCGCGCCACCCGCGAATTTGCCCAAATCGAGATCCCGCGTGGTCTGCCGCAAGGCTGGTAGACCCGGCGCGCACGGCCCGGCCGGCCGCAGGCAGAAGATATCGACCGGCGCCGGGGCTTTCTTAAAGTCCGGTGTGCCATTGCGCGGCCTATGCCTGGCGGTTGAAACCGCAGCTACAAGAGCACCAAGTCGCCCTGCGGCGACTAGAATTGCGCACATCCAGCCCGCGTAGGCGGGCTTTGTGCCTTTGTTGCAGCGACTTCAGTCGCCCGACGCGACTTAAAGAAAGCCCGGCGACCGGTGCCGGCGTTGCTTGTGAGACGATCCGACTTCGATTATTATGGGCCAGGCGCCGCACGCCCGCGTGCCGGTACGCGTCGTGGGACGCAAGGCGCCGCGTGTCATGTTTCTCCCCAGGTTCTGTGGCTTGCTGGCGGCGGCCGAGATGTTGCGGCCTGGCGCCGCCCAGTGCAGTCGGCCGCGGAAAACGGCCCCATGCACAATGGGCCGCGACGAGCCTGTGATGCCTCAGACCAGCGCCGGATCGCGCTCACGTGTAACAGGCCATTTGCTTCCAACTGCTTGCCGTTGAAATCACTGAGGCGAATGCAAAATGATGCTTCGGGGTCTATGATTATTGGTGTTCGCGCGGAAATTTGTCGAGGAAACGAACAATGAAGAAGACTGCTCCTTTCGGTCTGGCCTTGGCGGCCCTGGTGTTGATCCCATTCCAACTTTGGCTGCGCCCAGGCCTGGCGCTCAGTGAATCCCGGGCGGCCCTGGCGGCGCAGCCAGTCACTTCGATCGTGGGCAAGATATATTTGCCGCTGGCCATGAGCCTTAGCAACTCGGCCGACACGCATCCCTTCGGCATCACCATGTATGACGGGATCGACACGGGCTCAGGCACCAATCAAATGCGCGCCGCCGGCGCCACCCGCGTGCTGACTGACTTGAAATGGTCGGTTATTGAGCCGACACAGGGCGGCGGTTACCACTGGTCGACCTATGACACCCGGTTGAAAAACGCCGTGGCGGCCGGCATGAGCATCCATGTGGTGTTCAGCGAAAACCCGGCCTGGGCCAGCAGCCACCCCAATGGGCCGGTGACACCGACGTTTAGCCTGAATCTGCAAAACGTCATCAGCGCCACCGCCCAGCGCTATAACGGCGCCAACGGTCTGCCGCGCATCGACTCTTGGACGCTGTACGGCGAGCCCGACAACCTCGCCTCCTGGGGGAATAGCGGCGCGGCTTATGCGGACATGCTGGCGACGATGGCACCCATCATCCATAAGGCCAATCCTATGGCGCGGGTGATGCTGGGCGGCCTGGCCTATGATTGTTTTGTCGATGATCCCCAGGAGCAATGTGCGACGAAACACTGGAAGCGGAGTTTCCTGCCGGACACGTTGAACCAACTGAACACCCATCCGGGCGGCGCGGCCGCGTATGTGGATGCCGTGGCGTTCAACTTTTACCCGATCAGCCTGTGGCGCTGGCCGATGATTACGGACAAGGCCCAAGCCATTCGCGGTGTTATGAACACGTACGGCGTCGGGCAGTTGCCACTCGTCGTGCCCGAAATGTCCATGTGGAGCATGTGGCCGAACAATGTCGAGACTCAGTCGCAGCAGGCGGCCTGGCTGGTGCAATTCTATACGCGCGGCCTGTCGGTC
>JAYTFQ010000175.1:0-3098 GCA_043734225.1 Anaerolineales bacterium
CGCACCTGCTAGCCCAGAGCGCACCCGGTCGTAGACCGGAAGCTCCAGGCGGGGCTAGCGAACACAGCCGCCGGTACAGAAAAACCTACCCTTGTGAGAGGGCCGGGGTGAGGGCGAGCGGCCAAAACCAACAGCCAGTAACTTATGGCAGAATCCACGTAGCGAGGTATCCCTATGAACATTTCTCTGCCGCAACCGGAGCAGCCCGGTCACAGCGCGCTGGCGGCGCTGTTCGCGCACAACGCCTGGGCGAATTTGAAGCTGATCGACTATTGCGCCGGGCTGAGCGCGGAGCAACTGGCGGCGACGGCGGTGGGCGGCTATGGCACGATCCGCGCCACGCTGCTGCACCTGGCGCAGGCCGAGGCGCGTTATGCGGCGCGAGTGACCGGGCAGACGCCGAACCCGCCGCCGGACGAGCCGTACCCGAGCGTTGAGGTGCTGCGCGCCGCCGTGCGCGCGGCGGGGGCGGAGCTGCTGGCCGGGGCGCTGGCGGCGCGCTCGGACACGCGGGTGATCCAGCGCCGGGCCAGGGTGGTGGAAGAATACAAGCTGGCCGACCTGATGGCGCAGGCCATCACGCACGCCGCCGAGCACCGCACGCAGATGGCGGCCTGCATCACCACGCTGGGGCTGGAGCCGCCGGACATGAGCGGCTGGGCGTGGATGGAAGAGCGGGGGACGCTGGCGGTGACGGAGCAGGCTGATCCACTGTAGGCGCTGTGAGGCCGGCATGCTGCAAAACATTATCCAGACAGTCCTCAACGCCGGGACGCACATCGGCGCGGATCCTCGAGACAGCGAGGAGGTGCGCCTGCGGAAATCAATGCTGGTGATGAGCACCGCAATGTTCCTGGCGGCCGGGCTGCTGTGGGGCCTGATGTACTTCGGCCTGGGGGAAACCAGCGCCGGCTGGATCCCGTTTGGCTACGGCCTGGTGTCGCTGCTGAGCCTGAGCGTCTTTGCCGTTACCCGGCGCTACCAGTTCTTTCGCTTCAGCCAACTGCTGCTGATCTTGCTGCTGCCGTTCGGGCTGATGCTGGCCCTGGGCGGCTTCATCAACGGCAGCGCGGTGGTGCTGTGGGCGATCATCGCGCCGATGGGGGCCCTCATTTTCGACGAGCCTGGCCGGGCGCGGGCCTGGTTCTTGGGCTATGTGGGGCTGGTCATGCTCAGCGGATTTCTGCAGCCGTATGTGCGCCAGAGCAACCAGCTCTCGGCCGGGTACGTGCTGCTGTTCTTTGTCCTGAATGTCGGCGCCGTCTCCAGCATTGTCTTCATTCTGTTGTATACCTTTGTACGGCAGCGCAACACGCTGCTGTCGCTGGTGCGGGCCGAACAGGCCAAATCCGAAAATCTGCTGCTGAACATCCTGCCGCCGGAGATTGCCGCCATCCTGAAGAACGGCGAGCGCACCATTGCTGACAACTTTCCTGGGGTGAGCATTCTGTTTGCCGACATGGTCGGTTTTACGCCGCTGACGGCGGCCATGGCGCCGGCCGAGATGCTGGGCCTGCTCGACGAAGTGTTCAGCTTCTTTGACACGCTGGTGGACAAATATGGCCTGGAGAAAATCCGCACGATTGGGGACAGCTATATGGTGGCCGCCGGGGTGCCGCGCCCCCGGCCGGACCACGCCCAGGCGCTGGCACGGATGGCGCTGGACATGCGTGACTATATCCGGACCAACCCGGGCTGTGTCAGCCGCCGACTCAACTTTCGCATTGGCATGAGTTCCGGCCCGGTGGTGGCCGGCGTGATCGGCCGCAAAAAGTTTATCTATGACCTGTGGGGCGACGCGGTGAACACGGCCAGCCGCATGGAGAGCCACGGCACGCCCGGCTGCATCCAGATCACGCGCGAGACGTATGAGCTGATCCGGGCTGAGTTTGTGTGTGAGCCGCGCGGCACGATCCAGGTGAAGGGGAAGGGGGAGATGGAGACGTGGTATCTGGTGGGCGAGCGCCAGCCACAGGCCGGCGGGTGATCATGCCAGGGCGGCGCGCTGGGCAGGAAGAAGGAGACTGGAGACAGGAAGAAGGAGACAGGAGGCAGGAGGCAGGAAGAAGGAGGTAGGAGGCAGGGGCGCTGGCAAGCTGAAGGCGACGGAGCAGGCAGAAAGGTAGGTGGTTGTCCATGGATCAGTCGGAAACTTTGCGGCAGGGCGTCTGGCAGGCCTATTCGGCGGTGGCGCGGGCGCCGGAAGCGGAACATCCCTTCGCCGTGGGGCGGGCGTTCGCCGAGGGCATCGGCTACTCCGCCGAGCTGCTGGCGGATTTGCCGGCCGTGACGGTGGAGTCGTTCACCGGCGTATCAAACGTGGCGGTGTTCGCCGAGCTGCCGCCGGGCGCGCGCGTGCTGGACCTGGGCTGCGGGGCCGGGCTGGATGCGCTGCTGGCCGCCCGCCGGGTGGGCGCCGGCGGGGCCGTGGTGGGCATCGACTTCAGCGCGGCCATGTTGGCCCGGGCGCGCCAGGGCGCGGGCGAGGCACAGTTGGGACACGCCAGTTTTTGCCAGGGCGACGCCGAAGCGCTGCCGCTAGCGAGCCAGAGCATTGACGTGGCGCTGGTGAATGGGATTTTCAATCTCAACCCGGGGCGGCAAGCAATCTTCGCTGAGCTGGCGCGGGTGGTGCGGCCGGGCGGGAGCGTGTTTGCCGCCGAGCTGATTTTGCGCGAGCCGCTGCCGGCCGGGGATAACCCCAGCCTGGAGGACTGGTTCGCCTGAACGGCCGGTGCCAAGGAAGGCGTGACCTTCCTGAACGAGTTTCGCGCCGCGGGCTTTGAGACGGCCAGCCTGCTGCGCGCCGTCCGCAACCGGCGCACCAAGAACGAGGGGGTACTGGCGGCGGAGGTGGTGGCGAAGAGGTAGTGGGGCGGAGAGGCTAGCGGCGCCCATTGAGGCGCAGCCCTTTGTGTCTATGATGGGCTGGAGCCGGTAGACGAGTATGGGTGGGCGTGCATTGAGGAGCGGGGCGAGTTATAGGTGACTCGGAAGACGGCGGCGGAATAAGGCGGCGACAAATGCTCCGCCAGACATCTCTCCGGCCCCAATCGGAAATGGCCGGGGCGTTGTTTGTCTATGAAATTGGTATATTG
>JAYTFQ010000176.1:0-2056 GCA_043734225.1 Anaerolineales bacterium
GCATCGGCCTCTCCTCGGGCGCCATGGGCTGCCGTTAGCTTACTGCCTTTTTTCCATCTTGAGGAGGGGGATAAATTCACAACCTCTGAGCGCGAATGCGCAGACTTCGACTAACCATCGCGATGGCGCGCGAAGAGCCTCCCGCCATGTCCTTCACGACTGGCAGGTTCTGAACAACGCGAACGCCCTCCCGGGCACCTGCTGCCATGGTTGCGCGCGACGCGCAGCGCCCCGTAGGGGATGGGCCTCGCCAAATTGACAAGGCGGTATCTCATGCCCAAAACCGGTCCGCAATACCCACTGTATGAAAATTCCCCCGAGCAGGTCCGCGCCGGCAGCGGCCGGTCGCTGCCGGAGATCACCGGCGAGGCCGCCCAGGCCGGCCAGCTTTCCATGGCCGATCTGCAGATCAGCGCTGAGACCCTGCGCGCCCAGGCCGAGGTGGCCCGCGCCGCCGGCTACGAGCAGTTGGCCGGCAACCTGGCCCGCGCTGCCGAGCTGACCGTGGTGCCCAACGGCGAAATCCTGGCCATGTACAGCTATCTGCGCCCCGGCCGGGCCACGCAGGCCCAACTGCTGGCCATGGCTGAGGCGCTGGAAAGCCAATATCATGCGACCGAATGCGCCCGTTTAGTGCGCGAAGCCGCCGCCGTTTACCAGCAGCGCGGCCTGTTGAAGCCCTAAAGCGGCTGGCCGCGACGCGCGCTCCAGCCT
The DNA here is from genome assembly GCA_043734225.1 of Anaerolineales bacterium. Lineage (GTDB taxonomy): Bacteria > Chloroflexota > Anaerolineae > Anaerolineales > UBA6663 > JAYTFQ01. The sequence continues at coordinate 715 of JAYTFQ010000176.1, forward strand.
GGCCATTAACCATCCCTGCCGATCAAAGGAACCTGCGCATGAAAAACCGCCCGTGGCACTTCTTACTCGTTCTGTTGTGGCTTATCCCGGCCCTGGCTTGCAGCGGCGGGTCAGCTGCCATTCCCACCGCCACCGCCGCTGCCACCGCCAAACCCAACGCCAAGGCCACCGCCACCGCGGGCGCCCAAACGCAGTCCCCCGGCAAATTCGATCCCATCACATTTTCTATCGGCATTCTGAACGACGAAACGCCCATCGACCCGTTGACCACATTCCCGCAAGGCGTGACCCTGGTGTACGCCGCCTTCGGCTATTCAGGCATGACGGATGGCGAGACCTGGCGCACCGAATGGAAGCTCGACGGCAAAGTGCAGCCCGACCTGGTGAGCACCAGCCAGTGGAAAGGCGGCGAGAGCGGGAAATGGTGGGTCAGCGTCTTTAGCGACAAAGGCATTAAGCCCGGGGCCTGGGAGCTCGACCTGTACATCGGCGACACGCTCCAGCAGACCGGCAAAATCACCGTCGCGTCGCACCCGGCCGGTCAACCCGCCTTCGGCCCGATCACATTTTCAACCGACAAAGACGCCAAGGACAAGCCGGTCAATGCTTTGAGCGTCGATAAGCCGGTTCTGCCTGCCGGCACCACCACGGTGTATGCCTTTTTCGACGGCATCTCCGTGCCCAAGGGGACTACCTTCACCTCCCACTGGTTCCACAATGGGGATTCGGCCGCTGATCCAAAAGATCACAACTGGGGTTTCGGCCCGAACGACAATGACTGGATCAGCTTCGGCACCACCGACAAATCGCCGCTGGAGTCGGGCACCTACGAGCTGCAGCTGACCATCGGCTCGACCCTGGTCAATGTCGCAACTTATATCATGCCCTAAGGTCACATCAATCCAGGAGGTTTACCCATGACCGAACCGTCCAGCATGCTCGCCACCCTGTACCAGGGCTGGCAAGATTATTCGCTCCAACTGACGCATTCAATCGCACCGCTATCCGCGGAGCAGTTGGCGCTCAGGGCGGCGCCGCATCTGCGCTCCATCGGTGAGTTGGCCGAGCACATCATGGGCGGCCGTTTCCACTGGATGCACGGGATGCTCGGCGAAAGCAGCGACGAGATCGCCGCGTTCATCACCGCGATGGACGCCGTCCAGGGGGCGCCCAGCGCCGCCGAGCTGGTCAGCGGGCTCAATGTAACCAGGCGCCTGATTGATGACCGGTTGGCCCACTGGTCCACCGCGGATCTGGCGCAGACTATTACGGTGGTGCGCGGCGGAACCGAGCGCTCCTTCACCCGCCAGTGGGTCATCTGGCACTTGATCGAGCACGACCT
>JAYTFQ010000177.1:0-10924 GCA_043734225.1 Anaerolineales bacterium
AGCGACTGCAACAGGTCGCTCAACAGATGGTAGGGCAAGTTTTGGCCGTATGACAGGCAGTGGCCTTCAGCCCAGCGCGCCGGCGGCCGTGAGCCGCCGGCGGCGGGCTGGGCAGCGGTTTTCCATTCCGCGATCAGGCGGCTCTTGCCCAGGCCCGGCTCGCCGATGACGACCGCGGCCCGGCCCAGGCCGGCGCTGACCGCCGCGCTGAGCTGCAGCAGGCTGGTCAGCTCCGGGTCGCGGCCGACCATCGCGCTTTCCAGCCCCACCAGGCCGCGCATGCGTCCGGGCTGCGCCTTGGGCTTTTGAACTTCGTAGACACGCACCGGCTCAGCTTTGCCTTTGACCTCGATGAGTCCGAGATCGGCGACGTCGAAGATGGGCGCCACGAAGCGGTAGGTGTTTTCGGAGATCAGGGCCGTCATGGGGCGGGCGGCGGACTGCATGCGCGCGGCCAGGTTGACGGCGTCACCCATGGCGGTGTATTCGAACTTGAGGTTGCTGCCCACGTCGCCGACGACGACCGGACCGGTGTTGAGGCCGATGCGCACGGCGAAGTTGACTCCGTGCTGGGCACGGACTTCCTCGGCATATTTGCGGCTGGCTTCCAACAGGTCCAGGGAGGCTTTCACGGCGCGCACGGGATCGTCTTCATGGGCGATGGGGGCGCCAAAGAAGGCCAGGATGGCATCGCCGAGCAGCCGGGCGATGGCGCCTTCATAATTCTTAATAATGATCGGCGACAGGCGGTCGAAAGCGCCGTTCATGATCAGGGTCCAGTCTTCCGGATCCATGTTCTCGGCCAAGGCCGTGGAGCCGACCACGTCCAGGAACAGCACCGTGACGATCTTGCGCTCGCCGGCCAGGTGAGCCGCGTGCATCTTGTCGGCGACGGGAGCGGGGGTATTGGCGACCAGGCGGCTGTGGCGCTCATCCTCGGCGGCAGTAGTGGCGCCCACGGGCTGGCCGCAATTGGAACAAAAGCGCGCCCCAGGCGCCAGCTCCGATTGGCAGTTGGTGCAGCGGGCCGCCAGCTTGAAGCCGCAGTTAAGACAAAACTTGGCCCCGGCGGGGTTGACGGTCTGGCAGTTGGGGCATTTCATGACGTTCTCCTGGCCATGCGGGTCACGCGGGCGAGTCTAGCATGTCCGCCGCTGGCGTCAACGCCGAAGCCTAGAGCGTGCTTCGTTCGGATGTATAGCGCCGCATACGGCCATCGCAGGGGCGATCAATTGAACGCCCTTACGATGGCCGTATGCGTACGTGGAGCGCGCTCTAGAATGGGTAACCTTTCAGCCCTTGCACGCCCTTGAGTGCTGAGATTTCGCCGGCCATGTTATTGAGGTGTGAGGCGATTAGCGCGTTGACGATCCAACTGACACTGCGGGTGCCCAGACCGACGCTGGACAGGTCCAGCAGGCGATCCAGATCGGCTTCGCCCAACTGCGCCAGATAGGCGTCGGCGTCGGCGACCACGGTCTGGCCATATTGGCGCAGGGCGGGCAGGTCAGGCTGGAGGCCGCGGCCCCAGTCAAAGCTCAGCGACATTTGGGGCGGCAGGCTGCCCACCTGGCCGGCCCATTCGGTGGCAAAGCGCGGCGCGCCGCCTTTGAGCATGCCATTGACAATGCCATCCAGAGACAGCAGGGCATGCGCATATAAGGCGCCGATCGGGTTGGCGAGGCCGGGCGGCGCCCAGCGCGCCTGTTCGTCGGTGACGTCGGCCATGACTATTTCCAGAAGTTGATAACCCCACTGGGTACTTTCGCGGAGAGTGCCAATCGCATTCATGATCATACTCCTGTGACTTGCGTCTATTGAGCCAATTCTCGCTGCTGCATTTCCTTGAGCCGAGCGCACAGCACGCGCATGACGGCCAGGCTGGTCTCGGGCCGCTCGCGCAAAATGGCTTCGAACTGAGGCTGCGCGATGTGCAGCACGCGCACGTCGCCGTGGGCGCTCAGCGAGGCCATGCGCGGCTCCTGGCTGATGATGGCCATCTCGCCAACATATTCGCCCGGCCCGCGGCGGGCCAGCTCCACCGCCGGCTGGCTGCCGGCGCGGTCGGTGACGAGCACCTCACCCGACACAATGATGTACATTTCCTCGCCGGGGTCGCCCTGGCGGGCAATCACCTCGCCATCCAGATAGTACTGTTCATTTGTAATCGCCGCCACCTGTTTCAGTTCGCTGGGGGGCAGATCGCTGAACAGGCGCACGCGCCGCAGGAAGAGGATGCGCTCCATGATAGACAGGGTCGCCAGGGTATCCATGTGTGCCTCGTGTGTGAGGGGTGGGGTGGGAGCGCCTGGCGTCTGGTCGGGCTGGCCCACGGTCAGTGAGTCGTAGCGCGTGGGCGGCGCGGCGGCCAGCGCCAGGGCCGCGGTGTCGCGCACAAAGGCGTCGGTGTCGCTTTCGACCAGGTGCGCCAACTGCCCTTCCAGGCTTAGCGCGCCGGAAGAGCCAGGCGCACGATAGCCGCCGGCCGCGAACGCCGCGCAGGCTCGCAGCCAGGGATCGGCATCGTAGAGGATCAGGCTGAAGACGGCAGCGGCGGAGGCGGACGGGGCCGGCGGCGTGGCGGCCGCAGTTTCCCACAGGGCTAATACAGGCCGCACGATGTCACGATGACTCCAACTATCGATCATCTCCAGCGCGTTGGCCTGTTGGCCCGGGCTGCGGCTGGTGAGGCCTTGCTGAACCAAATCCGCGGCGGCGGTGTCCGCCAGCAGTCCGATGGCGTGAATGGCGCGCAGCGCCTGGGCGCGGGCGGCCACGGCCAGCGATTCGCCCAGCAGCCGCAGCGGTTCGCTGGGCGGGGCCAAGGCGACGACGGCGCTATGCCAGGCGGCGTATTGCAGGCCAAGGGAAACTTTGGCGCGGGCGTAGCCAGCCAACACGCTGGCCGGGGGGTGCAGCGGCATCTGGCTGAGCGCCTGCAAGGCGCCGGCCTCCAGGCCGGGCTGGGCCAGCGCGGTGGTGAGGGCGGGCAGCGCCGGCTGGCCCAGGCCGGCCAGCGCCTGAGCGGCGCTGGCGCGTACCATGCCGGCCTCGTCGCCCAGCGCCGCGACTAATTGCGCCAGCGAGCCTGAAGGCGATAGGTGCGCCACGGCGCGTACCGCGGCGCAGCGCACGGACGGGTTGCTGTCGGCCAGGCCAGCCGAGGCCAGCGTGCTGGCGGTCGGATCAGACCATTCACCCAGCGCTTTGAGCCCCAGCGCACGATCGGCGGCAGAGGCCGAATGAGTCAACGCCAGCAAGGTTTGCGCGGCTGGCGGATCGGAACCGGCGCGCAGGGTGGCAATGGCGGCCTGGGCCTTGACAGCGGGGTCCGCGTCGGCCAGCAGCGGCCGCAAAAATAGGGCTAACCCGCGGCCCAACCCGGCCAGTTGGCGCAGGGTTTCAATGGCCTGCAGCCGGACCTCCGGTTCGGGATCCGGCAGCAGAGCGGCCACATCCAGCAGGGCAGTGGCGGCGTGGGCCGCAGCCAATGAGTGCAGCGCGGCGACGCGCACCGGCACATCTGGGTCGCTGAGCGCGCCGACGGCAGCGCTGACGGCCGCCGGCAGTTGGACACTGCCCAGAAGGTCGGCCGAGACGCGGCGGACCACCGGGTCGGGGTCCGCCAACCCGGCCAGAACGGCGCTCACGGCGGCCGCATCGCGCGGCAAGCTGCCGAACGGCTGCGGCTCGCTCAAAAATATGTGCGGCTGGCCGGAGCGCAGCGCTTCGGCCAGGGCCAGGCCATAGGCCTGGCGCGCGCGCCAGATGACCAGCGCGGCCACGGCGGCGGCCGCGGCGCCGCCAGCAAACAAGTGCCAGGGCTGGAGGGCAGACTGGCCGGCGATGAGCACCACGCCGACCAGCATGGTGCCCAACTGGGTCGGCACGCCATCGACAAAGGCGCGCGTTTGCTCGCGCCAATCGGGCGGCACAACATTGAAGAGGGCTTGATAGGCGGTGGTGGCGATGCCCTGGAGCCAGGCCATTTGAATGAAGCGAAAGGCCACCAGGAGGGTGAAGGTGTTTGCCAGCAGCAGCAGCCCGAAGCCTCCTAAATACAGCAGCGGCAGCGCCAACAGCGCGCTCATGAAGCCCAGCCAGGCATACCACCGGTTGGCAATGAACAGCGCGGCCAGGAAAGCGGCCAGGGTGGTGAGACCTTGAAAAATACCCAGGAAGGCGGTCAGCGCGTCTTCACTTGGAAATTGACGCGCGACGGCTTGCGAAAAGGGGAAAGCAATGGTGAAGGACAGCAGGGACAACCAAAAGGCGGCCAGCGCTATCCAGCGCATGAGCGACGAACGCCGCACGAACTGATAGCCGCGGGCGACGTCGTCACGCAGGCGGGCCGCGCGGCGGCCGCGCGCGGGGCGCTCGCGCAGGCCAGTGGTCAGGTGGCGCACAATTGGAAAACTAATCAGCAGGGCGGCGGCCCACACCAGCAGCAGATTTTCCGTGCCGAGCGCATTTACCAGCCAGCGGGTGATGAGCCCACCCAAAGCAATCCCCAGGATGCCGCCCGCGCCAAATAGAGGGAACAGCCGCTTGGCCTGGCGCGTGTTGCACACCGCGCCCGCCAGCCCCCAGGTGAGGGAGGACTGCAGGGTCCACAGTAAGTACATCCCCAGCCACAAAACGGGGTAAAACCAGGCGAGCCGAAGGCTGACCAGGATGCGGGCGACGATGAGCAGCGCGCCCAGCACCGGCGGCAGGCCGCGGTACAAGCGGCGGCGCGACACGCGGCCCAACAGGGCAGTGAGCAGGAGCGAGGTGGCCAGGGTTACGAGCCCGAGCGTCACATACAAATAAGGCAGGTACTGCACGCCGAAGCGGGCGTAGAACAGGGCCTCAATGCTGGGTGAACCGACGGCGCCGCCGGCCGAGGGCAAAAACATCAACAACACCAGCCACATCACCAGCCGGGCCTCGCCAGGCTGCACGCGCAGGGCCGAAGAGGCACGGGTCAGCATATCAGCCCGTGACCATTAAGGCGCGCGCGTCGGAGCGAGCCAGAAAGCTGGCGCGCAAAGCCGGCGTGGGCGCGCGGCCGGCGATGTAGCGGACGATGGACTGCGCTTCGGCGCGCAGACCACTGGCTGTGCCGGCCTGGCCGGCGGCCGCGGCCAAATCGGCCTGGGCGGCCAGGATGGGCCACAGCAGGCGGCGGGCAGTCAGCGCCTCAGCCTCAGCGCGGGCCGCGGCCAGCGCGGCCCAGGCCTGGTCATGCCGGCCGAGGCCGATGAGCACGCGGGCCAACAGCAAGCGCGCCTCGGGCTGGGCCACAACGGTTCCGGTGCGCGTGATGTGGTCGTTGAGCTCCTGGCTCTCGGCCAGAGCCCGCGCCAGGTCGCCGCTGAGCAAAGCCAACTCCGTGACGGCCAGCCCCAGGTTGGTCCACATCAGAGGCGCAAAACCCACCCGGCGCATCAGGTCGCGATAGTCGGGGTAACGGGCGATCGTCGCCGACGCGCCGGCCAGATCACCGCGCAGGAGGGCCAGTCGCGCCGCGGCTGAGCCGGCCCAGGCGGCCACCAGCGGGAATCGGTGGCCATCCTCTTCGGCTTTTTGCACCAGCGCCAGCCCGTGGTCGAAGTCGCCCATGAAGGCGTACATGCGGCCCAGGTCAGAGCGCGTGCCGATCAGCACGGTGACGTTGTTCGTCATTTCGCCCAGGCGCACCGCCTCCTCGGCGAAGGGGATGGCGCGATCGTAGTCGCCGCGGTCGGCGTAGATCACGGCGGCGCACAGCCGCGTGAGCCCGCGCAGATCGCTGCTGTTGAGCGCCTCGGCGGTGGCGATGGCCTGGAACGTGGCCTCCAGCGCGCGATCATAGTGGCCGATAACCATATCGATGACAGAGATCCGCAGCAGGCTTTCGGCCACTACGGTCAGGTTATTCAGGCGGCGCGCAATGTCACCGGCTTCCAGAAGATCCGCGCGCGTGCGATCCCACTCGCTGTTGTTGACGCGCACGAACCACAAATCGGTCAGCACCAGGGCCACCAGGTTGAGTTGGCCGCTGGCCCGGGCCGTAATCAGCGCGCGCTGCCCGAAGCGCGCGCTTTGTTCAGGATTGCCGCCGGCCATGATATTGCTCAGCATCAGGGTCCAGTTGATGTTGGCTTCGACGGCCGTGTCGCCCAGGGACTGGGCCAGGCGGCTGGCCTGCTCCAGCAAGCGCGCTGCCTGGGGCAGGTCCTGGGCCATGTTGGCGGTGGAATGGATGGTGGCGCGAGCCATGACGGCCGCCAACTCCAGCGCCAGGTCGCCCTGGCGCCGGGCTGTGGCTTCCATCTGCTGGTAGTGGGCCAGGGCCGCGTCAAGGCGGCTGACCAACTCCAGGGCGCGACCATAGCGGCTGAAGACGTGCTGGGCCAGCGCGGGTTGGTAGGGCTGTCCCTCGGCCTGGACGTTGTCCAGCGCCTGGCGGTAAAACTCGGCGGCCTCTTCGTTGGCGTAGTGCGCAAAGGCCGCATCGCCGGCCATGACAAGATAGCGCAGCGCGCGCGGGTGGTCACCGGCAAGCGAAAAGTGCCGGGCCAGAATGGGCGCGGCCGTGGTCAATTCGGCGTCGGTGCGGCACAGACTTTCGAGCACCTCGGCCGCGGCCCGGTGCCAGGTGCGGCGCTGGCCGCGCAGTAGGGTGGCGTAGGCGGCGTCCTGGATCAGGCCATGCCGAAAGAGATAGACCAACTCCGGAACATCCGTGGCCAACAGGACCAGGCCATCGTCTTCCAGCCGCGCCAATTGCAGCCGAAGGCTCACGAGGCGTTTTCCTGACGAACGGGGCTGCCAGCCAGGAGCGCCTGCGTGCGGGGCTGTCCGATCAGGCTGGCGCGCAGGGCGGGGTCGACCAATTGCGCCGCCAGGTTTTCCAATGCGGCCTGCGCCTCCTGGCGGAGCTGGCTGGCCAGGCTGGCAGCGCCACGGCGCGCGGCCACATCCGCTTGGGCGGCCAGCAGCTCCCACTGGAGACGTTGAATGTGCCTGGTTTCGGCCAGGTTAAGCGCTTCGTCCAAGAGGGCGCCAGCCTCGTCCAACTGGCCGAGTTCAATGAGCCCGCGGGCCTGGGCCAGCTGTAAATCGGTGCGAAAGCTATACAGGCCCGCTTCGCGCTGGGTGCGCAGGACTGCGGAGGGCGCCGCGACAGCGCGCCGGTAATCGCCCCTCGCAAGGCTCAAGCCGGCATCGGTTAATGCCAGAAACAGGGGCGCTATGGGCGTCCCGTCTGTGTCGCTTGGCTGAGCGCGTGCTTGGGCCAACAGGTCCTGGGCGCCTTCCAGGTCGCCGGCAGATAGGTGGACGAAGGCATCGATGGCCATTAGAGATGTCTGCACCGGCGTGATTTGACCGGCGAGCGTCTGGCGCGCGGCCTGAGTGTTGAGGTAGGCTTGCTCGAACTGACCCAGCGCCGCGAACAGCAATCCCAGCGCGCCGCGGGTCTGAACCGAGGGCGCCACGAAGCCGCCTTCCGTGGCCAGTCGCAGGCAAGCTTCCATGGCCTCCATGGCGGTCTGGAATGACCCCAGCTCGAGCAAGATAAAGCTCTTGAGCATCAGGCTATAGGCCTGGCCCCAGGCATTGCTCACCGGCGCGCTGACCGCGTAGGCCTCGTCCAGCAAGGCCAGGGCCGGATCGTAGTTGCCAACGTAGTAATGGGTTGCGGCCGCGTCATTCAAGCTTTCGGCCAGCAGGTGTGGGTTACCCAGCGCACGCCAGAGTTGGCGGGCCTCGTCCAGAGCGCTCAAGCTTTGCTGGATTTGCCCGGCGCCCTGATAGGCGCGACCGATGTCAGTGAGAGTTAATGCGCATAGCTCGCGCAGGCCCAACTCTCGCGCCAGGGCCAGCGCGGCTTCGCCATTCTGAATGGCCTCCGGCATGTGCCCAATGAGCAGCGCGTACAACATGCGCGCCCACAGGGCGCGAGCCTCCGTGGCCCGGTCGCCCAATTCGCGCGCCAGCGCCAAGGCCCGGGTGGTCAATTGGTCGGCCTGGACCGGATCGACGGCAGCGCTGGGCACAGCCCGCACAACCGCCTGGGGCGTGATGGCGGCCAGGACCATGCTTTGATCGTCGCGTTGGGCACCCAGCGCCTCCAATTTGGCGTAGGTGGCCAGGGCCGCCGGGTAGTTACCGGCCAGCTCGTAAACCCGGCCCAGGCGGGTGTGCAGGTCGATCCAATCGGCGGCGGAGGCGCCCGCCGGGCCAGCGGCGGCCAGGGCCTGGGTAAAATGCGCAGCGGCTTCCATATTGGCGTAGACCGCGGCGGCGGCCCGGCCGGCCAGGCTGAAGTAACGCAGGGCACGATGGGCGTCGCCGGCCTCGGCAAAATGCAGACCCAGGAGTGGATAAAGTTGGCTGGGTATGTGATCTGGATCGGAGCGGGCGTACACGTTCTCCAGGGTCTCACCCACGGCGCGATGCAGGGCGCGCCGGTCGCCTTTTACCAACGAGTGATAGGCGGCGTCCTTGACCAAGACGTGCCGGAAGAGATACTCCAGCTCCGGCTGGATGGACGCCAGCCGGATCAGGCCGGCGCTTTCGAGTAGGCCGAGCTGGATGGTGAGTGTCATGGGGCGCTGCGGATATTATATGGCAATGCCGCCGCTAATACTTTGCCAATTCAATCGGGCTACAATGTGTGGATGCTGCGTATATTAATCGCGTCACCCCATCCGGCCCTGCGCGCCGGCCTGCACGTTTTGCTGGAAGAGGCGCAGCGCTCGCGCGCGACGGATCCGGTGATGGTGGTGGGCGAAGCCGACACCATCGAAGCCAGCCTGCAGTGGACGCGCGCCACGCAGCCGCAGGTGGTGCTGTACGACCTGGCTTTCGAGATGGACGAAGAGCTGGATGGGCTGTGGCGGCTGCGCACGCAATCGCCGGAGGTGGCCATCCTGGCGCTGTGCGAGACGGCGGCCGATGGGCGGGTGCTGGGGGCGCTGCAGGGCGGCGCCCGAGGCTGCCTGCCCAAAACGGCCACCGGCCCGGAGCTGCTGGAAGCCGCCCAGGGCGCGCTGATGGGCGAGCCGGTGCTGCACCCGGCGACGACCGCGGCGCTGCTGCAGCAATTGCGCGGGGATGGCCCGGCGCCCAACCTGACTCCGCGCGAATCCGAAGTGCTGCGGCAGGTGGCGGCCGGGCAGACCAACAAATCGATCGCGCTCAAGCTGGGCATCAGCGAGCACACGGTGAAGTTTCACCTGGGCTCGGCCATGACCAAGCTGGGGGCCGCCTCGCGGGCCGAGGCGGTGGCAATTGCCATCCGGCGCGCTCTGATCTCCGTCTAGGATCGGACCATGTGTCCTAACCATTTGTCTAGTCATCCGGCGACCGAGCGGGGGAGGGGCAAGCCGCGCGCGCTGTGCTATCGTGTCAGGGTGATGCAGTGACGACGACAAAGGCGAGGAGTGAACGATGAGCGACGCACAGAAATATTCTGATAGCCTGGCCGATGCGGTAGAGAAGGCGGCCAAGTCGGTGGTGACGGTGGATGCGCGCGGGCGCCAGTCCGCGACGGGTATTGTGTGGAGCGCTGACGGCGAGATTTTGACCGCCGATCATGTGGTGCAGCGCGATGAGAACATTAACGTGACGCTGCCCGACGGGACGACCCACAGCGCGACCGTGATTGGCCGCGACCCGGCCAGCGACCTGGCGCTGCTGAAGGTGGAGGCCAGCGGCCTGACGGTGCCCGAGTTTGTGGAAGGGCTGAAAGTTGGGCACGTGATCTTTGCGGTGGGCCGGCCAGATGATGTGCAGGCCACCCTGGGGAGCGTGATTGGCCTGGGCGGGCCCATGCCGGGCCGCCGCCATACCGTGTCGGCGTTTGTTTGGACCGACGTGACCATGTACCCCGGTTTTTCGGGCGGGCCGCTGATCGATGCCAGCGGGCGCGTGGCCGGCCTGAACAGCAGCGCGCTGTCGCGCGGGGCCAGCCTGGCCATCCCGGTTTCGGTGCTACGCAACGTGGCGGCCGCGCTGCACAAGGATGGCCGGGTTAAGCGCGGTTTCCTGGGCGTCAGCACTCAGCCGGTGGCGCTGGCCGAGGCCGTGGCAGAGAAGTTGGGCCAGGCGACGGGCTTGATGATCATCGGCACGGAGAAGGATGGCCCGGCCGACAAGGGCGGGCTGATGCAGGGCGATGTGCTGGTGGCGCTGGGAACCCACCCGGTGGCGGATATCGACGATCTACAGGCGGCGCTGGGGCCGGAAATTGTGGGCGTGTCCACCCCGGTGAAGGTGGTACGCGGCGGAGAAGTGAAGGAAGTGACCCTGGTGGTCGGCGTGCGCGAATAGCGCTCGATAAATTCCTGAATCAAAAAACGGGCGGCGGGTCGGATTTTCTCGACCCGCCGCCCGTTTTTTGATTCAGGCCAGCAGCTCGGCCATGGCGGTGCTGAGGCGCGCGCGGATGTCGGACGGCAGCGGCTCGAGCGGCGCGCGCACGGACCATTCGGGAAAGCCAAACAAATCGGCCAGTACGGCTTTCATTGCGGACGGCCCGGCCAGGCCCTTGACGACCTGACGGGCGCGGACCAGAGCTTGCTGCGCCTCGGGTGCGGCGCCGCCGCGCTGGTGGGCGTCCCACACGGCCCGGTTGAGCGGCGAGGTGACATTGGCCAGGGCGGTAATGGAGCCGGCGCCGCCGCCCGTCAGGGCCTCGGTCAAGATGGAATCGCTGCCGGAAAACACATGAAAACCGGGAAACTGGACGGTGATGTCGAGGGTGTGAGGCAGGTCGTCCTGCGAATCCTTCATGCCCCACATCTGGTCGGGGAAGCTTTGGCGCAGTGCGCGGATGCTGGCCGCTGGGATGGCGACCCCGGAGACTTGCGGAATGTGGTAGGCCAGCAGCCGGCCGGTGGCTGGGACCGCCTGCCGGATCACCTGCTCAAAATAGGCTGCAATTCCTTCCGGA
>JAYTFQ010000178.1:0-5777 GCA_043734225.1 Anaerolineales bacterium
GCGGCGAAAGAAATAGATCAGGCCCGTCGGTGTCCCACGACCTATTCATCCCGAGCAGCCATAGGCTGCCAAACAGCACATGTTTGCCGGCTGGGCCAAGACGGCGGCTGATGGCCACGGCCTCTTCTGCCATGTTCAAGGCGCCGGGCGGGTCATGGGCGCCCAGGGCAGCCGCCGTGAAAGCCAACACGTCTGCTATCAGGTCAGCCGAGATCTCTGGGTGGACCCGGCACCAATCCGCCGCCCGAAGATACCAATCCAGCTGTTCCTGGCGCGAGGGCCAAATCTCCCGCAGGCCCATGACCAGCTTGGGGCCGGCCTCCAGCTCGCCCGGATGGTCCGATTCTTCGAAGGACCACTGCAACGCCCGGCGCAAGTTGTCACGGTCCGCATCCAATTTCGAGGCCACCATCCCCCAGCGGACGGTCCAGCGCCAATTCGGTTCGACCAATCCCAGGTAATAATCCCGATGGCGGGTGCACAGGCGCAGACCATCGCCCGAGTCTTGCAGCTTTTCGCGAGCGAACTGTCGGACGGTCTCGAGCAGGACATAGCGTGTCGCCTGGCCCGGCTGATGGGCGGCGCTGACCATGGACTTTTCGACCAGCGCCGTCAGCCGTTCGAGAATCAGGTTTGCTTCCAGCCCATCACCCAGCGAATCCGCGCAAATGGCCTCGGCCGCTGCCAGCGTGCAGCCGCCAGTGAAAACGGACAGCCGCTGCAAGAGCAGTCGCTCCGATTGACTGAGCAGGGCATAGCTCCAGTTGATGGTCGCGCGCAGGGTCTGCTGGCGAGCCAAGGCGGTGCGGCTGCCACCGATTAACACCGAGAAGGCATCGTCCAGGCGGGCCGCCAGCTCGCCGGCCTCCAACACGCGCAGGCGTGTCGCAGCCAGCTCGAGCGCGAGCGGGATGCCGTCCAACCGCTGACAGATGCGCGCGATGGCGGCACCGTTATTGGCCGTCACCTGGTAATCGGGCAGCACCAGGCGCGCCCGGTCGAGAAAGAGCCGAACGGCCACGAAATCGCTCATGTGCTCGATGGGCGGCAGGTGGTCAGGGTCAGGAAAGGAAAGGGAGGGGACGGAAATGACGGCTTGGCCCGCGATGCCCAACGGCTCGCGGCTGGAAGCCAGCAGGTGCAGGCGCGGGCAGACGCGCAGGAGACTATCGGCCAGTTGGGCGCAGGCCTGCAATAGGTGTTCGCAGTTGTCGAGCACGAGCAGCAACTGGCGCTGGCGCAGAAAGTAGGTCAACGACTCCAGGATCGAACGCCCGGAGTCGTCCCGCACGCCCAGGCTGGAGGCGATCTGCTGGCCGACCAGCGCCGGGTCGGCCAGCGGCGCCAATTCCACCAGCCAGACGCCATCGGCGAAGTCGGACAGCAACGCTTCGGCGGTCGCCAGAGACAGGCGAGTTTTGCCGACCCCGCCCGGGCCGGTCAGGGTAACCAAATGGTGCTCCGAGAGGCGCGTCTTGAGCTGGGCTATCTCGGCTTCGCGTCCGAAGAAACGGTTGATCTGGAGGGGGAGATTGTGCTGGCTGGCAGGCGTGGCCGGCGGCTGTGGCGCGGCAGGAGCAGCAGTCAGCAAGTTCAACGCCCGGGCGCGGGCGAGCGCCTGCTGTTTGCTGTTGACCCCCAGCTTGGCGTACAACTGCTTGACGTACCACTTGACCGAGCTGACCGCCAGGGTCAGCTCCTTGGCGATTTCGGGCCCCGACAGGCCCAGGGCCAGCAGGGCCAGGATTTGTCGCTCGCGGCGCGTGAGTGGTTCGACGAGCGCTTGGGCAGAATTGTCTTCCGCACCGCTCATGGCTGCTCCCCAAAACGCTAAACCTTCCAGTGAAGACGCGATTATACCGTCAGGCATGGAATGGATGGCGCAGGCCCTCCCAGATCCCCCCCAGAATCCCCCCCTCGAGGAGGGTGACCGGCGCACGCGCAGCGTATATCGTGTAACCAGGCTTGAAGCCGTGAAAACGGCAACACAACTGGCTGCTGGCGGAGCGCCGCGCAGCGACTGGGAGGGTCACCCATGACAGACGACGTGCTTGCCTGGCTGCAAATGTTGAATCCAGCGCTGCTGGCCAGGGTGGTCCAGCAGGACCAGCGCTGCGACGACTTCGAAATCGCGAGCTGGTCGGTGGAGCGCCTCAAGGGAAACGGCACGACCAACCCCGACGGGTTGTGGCTATTCCAGGGCAGTGGAGGACCTCGACGCGGCGAGCTGCTCTTTCGGGGCCCGGCGCCCAACGGGCGAGATGAGCGGCCCTGGTCGTTGGTGCTCAAGATTCTGATCCGCCCGGAGAACGAACAGCCGCCCAGCGACCTCTGGTACTGGCAGCGGGAGCTGCTGGTGGCTCAGTCGGGGCTGGCGGCGCGCCTGCCCGGCCCGGTCAAGGCGCCGCGTTTCTATCGCCTGGACTCCCAGCCGGAGTCCTGGTTGTGGATGGAGCATATCCAGGATGTCAGGCCCGGGCCCTGGACGCTGGAGAGCTTCAAGTTTGCCGCGCGCGAGCTAGGGCGCTGGAATGGTGCGCTGGTGCTAGCCGGGCCCCCGCCAGATGAGCCCTGGCTGGCCCGCCAGCACTATCGCACCTGGCTCAATCAGGTGGACCCGGAACGGCACTGGAGCTTCCCGCTGTTGCTAAAACATGTTTCGGCCGAGCTGCGGGCACGCTGGGACCAGCTTTGGTCCGAGCGCGACGAATTCTTTGGCGTGCTGGAAGCCCTGCCGCAGGTGTTCTGCCACGCCGACGCCCAACGCCGTAACCTGGCCATCCGGCCGGTCCGGGACCAGGCGGCTGAGCTCGTGGTTTTGGATTGGGGCAATTGCGGGCTGGCGCCACTGGGCGTCGAGATGTCCATGCTCGTCTTTGGCAATCTGGTCCTGGGTGAGTGGCCGTCGGCCGCTGCGCGTGAGTTGGATACCGCCGCGTTTGCCGCCTACGTGGCAGGCCTGAAAGACGCCGGCTGGCAGGGCGAGGCGGCTACGGTGCGCCTGGCCTACCTGGCCTGGCTGGCGGTTTTTCTGGGCCTCGTCATGCCAGCCGGCGTGCATGACTTTTGCCGTCCGGAGACCCGGGACTTTTGCCTGCGCAGCTTTGGCCTGGCCGAAGAAGAGTTGTTCCGGCACTGGTTGGGCGCAATGGCTTTTGCCCTCGACTGCGCCGACGAGGCCCGCCGGCTGATGGCCGGCCAGGGATATCGTCAGGCCTGAAGATGAGCCTTGAGCTGGCCAGCCCATTGAAGACGTGATAGAGATAATAGTTCGATCAGGTGTCGTCGTCGCTCAGCGCGTAAGCCATCGCTTCGCCGGCGCTCATGGCCTGGCCGGCGTCGAAGGCGGTGGTGAGGGCGTGCTGGACGTGAAGCGTGGGGATGTGGGCTCAGAACGCGCTGCACAGCCGGTCGCTGCCCAGGCCGCTGATGATTAGGCGCTCCTTGGCGCTGCCCAGCAACTTTTGGGTCCAATCGACCGAACCGCCGTCCACCAGTTGCAGCCGGCCGGCCGAGGGGTGGGTGACCTGGATGTGAAAGCACACCGCGCGGTAGTAGCCGCGGCCGCTGGCGCGCTCGGGGTCGAACGCGAAGCTGGCGTCCGGGAACTGCGCTTGCAGCGGCGCGAATAATTGCTCTTGCAGCAGCGCGGCGCGCGCGGCGGACAGGTCGGTCAGGCTGACGTGCAGCGGCACGCCTTGGCCCAGGAAGGCGCCCAGCGCTTGCAGATAGAACCGGATGTGGCGGGCCAGCGCGACCAGCTCGAAGCGCAAACCGCCGCCATCACGGCCGGCGCTGCACAGGGCCAGGGCGCTGAAGTGCGGCAGCGCGCGCGGGTCGTGGTAGTGCTGGGCGCGCAGCAGGCGGTGGTGGGCGGCCAGGTGCACCGCCTCGGCGGATTTGGGCTGGGCGCGCAGCAGCGCCCGCCGGCGCACGGCGCATTCCAGGGCCAGCACGTTGGTCGAATCCGAGACGACCTCGGTGTTGCGCGCGGTGGCCACGGCCCAGTTTTGATCGACGCCGGCCACGGCCGAGCTGGCGCCGAGCGGGCAGACGGGCGCCAGGACCACCGGCTCGAACTCGGGCGGCAAGTGGGCAAAGGCCAACTGCTCCCAGGCCAGCAGCCGCCGGGCCGAGACGGCCGCCGGCCGCACAAAGCGATTGGCTTCGTACTCGGCCAACACCTCGGCCGGGCGGCGCCGGCCGGCGCGGCGGCGATAGGTCTCCAGCAGCAAGGATTGCATGTCAGTCGGGGTCAGGTGCTCGCTCAGCCGGTCGACCAGGCCCGGCAGGCCAAGCTGGCGCTCAATGCGATCCAGAAGTGGGTGCATTCGGTGACCGAAATGGTCGAGGCGGGCTCAGGCGGGCGCGCCGATGGCGGAATAGAACAGCGTGGCGGCGGTGAGATAGACCACGATGGCCAGCAGCGACACCAGCAGGCTGAGGCCATACTTGGCCAGGCCGGGCAGCGATGAGCGGAAGATGCGCGTGCTGATGGCAAAGGCGATGAAGCCAGCGATGGCGCCCAGCGCGCCGCCGACCAGCACCAGCAGCACCGGCAGGGCGCTCCACAGCCACACGTACCACGGCAGCGGCGGCGCCACATTCACCACAAACCCATCCACATACAACTGCGGCACATCCATCCCCAGCACCTGCGGCCGCCAGCGCACCAGCACCTCGCGCCCGTCGTTGCGGCGCAGCGCCATCTGGCCGCGCTTGGGGCCAGCCGGGGCGGGCTGGCCGTTCACCAGCAGCTTCGGCCCGCTGAGGATGCCGGAGGGCTGCACTTCCAACGTCTGGCCTTCGAAGCCGTCGAGTTTCAATGGGTAGCGCATTGACATAGTTTAGCGGAAAAAGAATTCTTTGCCGAAAGAGATACCGCCCGCTCAGAACCAGCCGCGCACGATGAAGAACACGCCGCCCGCGAGCAGGGCCGTGGCGGGAATGGTGAGCAGCCAGGTCCACAGGATGTCGGTGGCCACGCCCCAGCGAACTTTGTTGATGCGGTCCGCGGCGCCGGCGCCCAGCAGCGCCGTGCTGATGACCTGGGTGCTGCTGACCGGTCCGCCGACCAGCGCCGCCGAAAAGGTGACACAGGCCGCCGCGATCTGCGCGCCCAGCCCGTGAATGGGCTGGATCTTATAGAAGCGTCCACCCAGCGTGGTGATCGTGCCCCAACCGCCGGTCAGGGTGCCCAAGGCGACGGCCGCCATGGTCACGGCCGAAATCCAGTTTGGGATGGTGATGGGCTGCTTGCTGGTGACGGCCAGGGCCAGCGCCAGCAGGCCAATGGTCTTTTGCCCGTCATTAGCGCCATAGCTTAAGGCCAGCGCCATGGCGGTGACGATCTGAGCTTTTTTCACCAGGCCGCCAATTTTCGGCGTGGCCGCCTGCCCCAGCCGATATAGGAGCTTGGTGATCACATAGCCGGCCAGCAGGCCCAAGACCGGCGAGAAAAACAGAGCGGCCATAACCCCCAGCACGCCGCGCCACTGCACGCCGCTCAGCCCCACATCCGCCAGGCCCGCGCCCAGCAGGCCGCCAATCAGCGCGTGCGACGAGCTGGAGGGGATTTGCAGGCGCCAGGCCATGACGCTCCAGGCGCTGGCGCTGAAGGTGGCCGCCAGCAAAACCGGCACGGTCACCAGGTCGGGGCGGAGTATCCCGGCGCCGAACGATCGGGCCACGGCCACGCCCAACAGGAACGGGGCCGCGCACATGACCAGCGTCACCAGCCAAACGGCCTGGCGCGGCCCAAGCGCGCGGGTGGAAAG